>DAMDIS010000015.1:24471-28040 GCA_032100885.1 Proteiniclasticum sp. | reverse complement strand
TCCATTAACGGAAGGATCATCGAAGATCCGTTCAATATATCCATGTCCGGGTACAACAACTCAGACAGCATTCTGGGCGGCGATATCGTCATGGATGAGGAAGAAGTGTTTTTTGCCGTGGGTGATGGACCGATCTATCTCAGGGGAAACGTGAAGACGGATTATCTTGGAGACAGATGGTCAAAGGAATTCCAGGAATATGAACAGGTAAACAGCATTTCTGATGAAAAAATCAGAACCTATGAGCAGATCGCGGGAGGAGAGGCCTTAAATGTTCTGGAGATCAGACCCATAAGGGAAATGACCTCGAATCTCTTCAACAGCATCTATACAAGAGACATGGCGTTTTCGAACAATCTGGCACTCCTTTACTATGATGATGAATTTGATGTGTTTACCAGCAACAAGACGGTCAACAACACATATTTCATTACCTATTTTGATGAGAATATCATCGCTGAAAGTCTGAGCCGGTATAGCGGACAGACGACAAAAGATGAAGCGTACTTTACCCGATACGGTCAGTACCTGAGCATATCCGAAACGGTATCACAGAGAACAAGGGACCTCGTTGCCCAACTCGTCAATGATTCCATGAGCGATCATGAAAAAGCGGCTGTACTTACGGAGTATCTAAGGACAAGCTACTCCTATACACTGACTCCGGGAGATCTTCCTGAAGACACTGATTTTGTGGATCATTTCCTGTTTGAAAATCCTGTGGGATACTGTGTTCACTTTGGTACAGCACTCACGGTCATGCTGAGAATCGCCGGCGTTCCGGCAAGATATGTGGAAGGCTTCAAAATGTCAGAGGAAATCCAGGACGGCAGATATGTGGTCAGAAACAGTGATGCCCATGCATGGACTGAAGTTCTGATTGATGATGTCAACGGAATCTGGAAGAATTTTGACGCTACAGGCACACCAAGAGAGCTGATTTTTGATGAAGAACCCGATGAAGTGGATGAAGACGATGTGGAAACGCCGTCTGAAACACCTGAAGATGAGGAAGATCCCGACACTGAAACGCCCGATGACGAGGAGGTTGTCACTGAGGATGAGGTCCAGCAGAAGACAAACAGAAATATCGTTCTAGCAGCAATCGGACTTCTGCTGCTAATCGTGGGGCTTAGAGTTGCCTACAGAAAATGGAAAATCGACCGTATGATGAACAGCACTTCGCTCAAGCCTTACTTCAGGGAAGTCAACCGGGCTTTAGCCTTCATGTATTACTCAAGAAAACCTGGTGAAACGTGGCTTGAGATGGCGGGCAGGATGAAAGACGATGAACTGAAGGAAGCATACACTGAGCTTGTGCAGGAAGTGTATAAGGAAGAGTACAGCGGAGAAAAGGGCGAATTTGAAAGAAGAAGAGCGTTATACGAAGATGTATACGGTATCGTCAAAGGTTATCGAGGTACTCTATACTATTACATTCATAAGTACATTTTGTAATGTGGTATGATAAGGAGAGAAATGAGAGATTTTAAGGAGTTTATTGCATGTATAAAATGATATGTATAGATATTGATGGCACGCTGATCAGGCCGGATCAGACCATCTCCACACGTGTGGCTGATGCGATCAGAAAGGCAAAGGAAAAAGGCATCGTCATCGCGCTGAGTACAGGAAGGATGCACAGAAGTGCACTGCTTTACTCTGATGAACTGGGTTTATCTGACCCGATCATATCCTCCAACGGAGCATATGTCAGTGAGCGAGATGGAAAAACAGTATATTACGAGGAAAATTTGAGCGGCAGCGATGTCAAAGACATCCATGATGTCCTGGAGCAGTTTGATACAAAAATCAACTGGTACAATCACGGAACCATGTATATCTCAGAATACAGAGACTATGTTGGCCGTTATGAAGCGCTGAGCAGAACACTTCCTGAGGATAGAAGAATCAGAATCAAATATCTGAATGAAGATTTTACTCTGGATCAACTGATCAGAGAGAACGGAAATGAAGTTCAGAAGGGGATTGTATTTCCCAGAATCGATCTCATTCCTTCCATAAGAGAGGCTCTCTCGGGAAATACCCGTATTAAGGCGGTAAGTTCGGGACTAGACAACATCGAGTTTACTTCCCATAAAGCGGACAAAGGTCTGGGCGTCCTTGCACTGGCGAAGATCAAAGGGATTGACCCGGAGGATATCATCGCCATCGGAGACAGCGAAAACGACCTTCCGATGCTCAATGTAGTTGGTATGCCCGTTGCCATGGGCAATGCCATGGACAGTCTGTTCAAAGTCGCAAAGTATGTGACAGGAACGAATATGGAAGATGGAGTGGCCACAATGATCGAAAAATTTGTATTATAGAGAGGGTTAACTGATGATCAACATTGTACTGTTTCGGCCAGAGATTCCACAGAATACCGGAAACATCGGCAGGACCTGCGTTCTGACCAATGCAAGGCTGCATCTGATCGGACCCATGGGGTTTTCCATAACCGACAAGACGGTTTCCCGCGCTGGACTTGATTACTGGAGCGAACTTGATGTGACCCTTTATGGAAGCTATGAGGAGCTCAGGGAAAAGTACAGAGACCGAAAATTCTACTTTTCCAGTACAAAAGGTAAAAAGGTTCATTCCGATGTCGAGTTTGAAGATGAAGTGTTTATCGTATTCGGCAGGGAATCGAGCGGACTTCCCGAATACATCATGCAGGAGAATGAAGAGAACCTGCTCAGGGTGCCCATGGCAGAAAGCACCACCAGAAGTCTCAATCTTGCCAACACTGTAGCCATTGTCGCCTATGAAGCATTAAGACAGCTTGGCTATCCTCAAATGAAGTGATATAACTGTATTAAAGGTACGATATCGGTTTTCAGAATTCACCTGAAAACCGATTTTATATTGCCGATTTATGTAAACGATAATATTTTTTTGCAAGATAGGCAGAAGATATGAAAAAAAACACGTACATTCGGCCTTCCGCGGAGCGATAACAGTTGTGGTTTTTCTGTAAAAAAGATATAATAAATGCAACGACGAATGTCGAACGAATTATTTGGAGGGTTTTTTAATGAAAAAAATGCTTGCGATTCTTATGTCAATCATGTTGGTTGGTATGGTCTTTGTTGGTTGCGGATCCAAATCCGAGGGTGAGGGCGATGCTTCAGGTTTTGAAATCGCGCTGATCACAGACAAAGGTAATATTGACGACAAGTCATTCAACCAGGGTTCATGGGAAGGTGTAGTTGAATTTGCTAAAGCAAATGACATCACACACAAATACTATAAGCCAGAAGAAGCTTCTGATGCCGGATACCTTGCTGCAATTGACCTTGCAGTTACTGGTGGAGCTAAGGTTGTCGTAACTCCAGGATTCCTGTTTGAGGTTCCAATATACGAAGCTCAGACAAAGTATCCAGAAGTTAAGTTCATCCTTCTAGATGGCGCACCACATACAGCTGATTATGCAACTTTCGAAACAAAGGAAAATGTTGCCAGCGTTATGTACTCAGAAGAACAGTCAGGTTACCTGGCAGGATATGCTGCTGTAACAGACGGTATGACAAAACTCGGATTCATGGGTGGTATGGCAGTACCAGCTG
>DAMDIS010000015.1:20815-24461 GCA_032100885.1 Proteiniclasticum sp. | reverse complement strand
GTACAGGCATTCGGATACGGTTACCTTCAGGGTGCTGAAGCCGCTGCTGTAGAGCTCGGACTTGCTGATGGCGCTGTTGAAGTAACTTACCACTACACAGGAAACTTTGAAGAGTCTGACACAAACAAGGCTACTGCAAAGACAATGTACCAGGAAGGCACAGAAGTAATATTCGCAGCCGGTGGAGCTGTTGGTAAGAGTGTTATGTCCGCTGCTTCAGAATCAGATGCCAAGGTTATTGGTGTTGACGTTGACCAGAGATATGACAGCGAAACAGTAATCACATCCGCTACTAAGGGACTTGCAGCATCAGTTGTTGCTGTTCTTGATTCAATCTACAAATCAGACAGCTGGGACACTTATGGTGGAACAACTACATATTTCAACGCTGCCAATGACGGTGTTAGTCTTCCAACAGAAGTTATCGGAGAAGAAGGTGCTGATGCATTCGACAGATTTGAATCTTTCGACAAAGCAGCATACGATAAGGTTTTTGCTACATTAGCAGACGGAAGTGTTGAGCTTCTTAGAACAATCGAAGTTGCTGATGCTAACGGATATGCTACTGCAGAAGAACTTACATCTAAGCTTGGACTAAGCAAGGTTTCTGTTTCTGTAAGATAGTATAGGATCAATTCATTCCTGACATATTGGCCTGAGCCTTATGCAAGTATGAGATTATCAATGGGGGAAGGCGAGAGTTTTCCCCCATTTTCCAACTAAAAAATAAAGTGATAAGAAGAGGTTAAAGTGGATAATAATTATATTATTGAAATGGTAAATATAACAAAAGAATTCCCCGGTATTATCGCGAACGACAATATCACCCTCAACTTGAAAAGAGGAGAAGTCCATGCACTTCTAGGTGAAAACGGTGCAGGTAAATCTACACTGATGAGTGTGCTCTTTGGATTGTATCAGGCCGAAAAAGGTGAAATCAGAAAAAACGGGAAAGTTGTTAAGATCAATAACCCTAATGATGCCAATGCCTTGGGAATCGGTATGGTCCATCAGCATTTCAAGCTGGTAGAAATATTTACTGTTCTTGAGAACATCATCCTTGGCGTGGAACCCAATACCATGGGATTTCTTCAGAAAGCTGATGCAAGGAAGAAAGTTGTTGAGCTGAGCGAGAAATACGGTCTTAAAGTAAATCCTGATGCTGTTATAGAGAAAATCTCTGTGGGTATGCAGCAGAGAGTGGAGATACTGAAAATGCTCTACAGAGACAATGAGATCCTGATCTTCGACGAGCCTACAGCAGTTCTTACTCCTCAGGAGATTGAAGAACTTCTGCAGATTATGAGAGGTTTTGCGGATGAAGGTAAATCGATTCTGTTCATCACCCATAAACTGGATGAAATCATGCAGGTAGCGGACAGATGTACTGTTCTTCGTAAGGGTAAATATATCGGTACAGTCGATGTAAAAGACACCACAAAGGAAGAACTGTCCAAGATGATGGTCGGCCGTGACATCAGTTTCAGTGTAGACAAGGATCAGGCAGAACCTAAAGAAGTTGTTCTGTCTGTAAGAAATGTCACAGTTCCAAGCAAAACCCATAAAAACAATGCGGTAAAGGATGTTTCTTTCGATGTCAGAGCTGGTGAGATCGTCTGCCTTGCAGGAATAGACGGAAATGGTCAGACTGAATTTGTATCTGCGCTCACCGGTCTTGAAAAAATGAGCAACGGAACAATCCTTCTTAAAGGAAAAGACATCACGAAAGCTTCCATACGCGGACGTTCTGTTGCCGGTATGAGCCATATACCTGAAGACAGACATAAACATGGGCTAGTCCTTGATTACAGTCTGGAAGAAAATCTGATTCTCCAGCGATACTGGCAGCCTGATTTCCAGAAAAACGGATTCCTGAAGTTTGATGCCATGAGAAATTATGCTGAAGGACTTATTGAAAGGTTCGATATCAGAAGCGGACAGGGTCCTGTTACTGCTGTAAGAAGCATGTCAGGCGGAAACCAGCAGAAGGCAATCATTGCCAGAGAAATCGACAAGAAACATGAACTTCTTGTGGCAGTTCAGCCGACAAGAGGGCTTGATGTAGGCGCCATAGAATATATTCACAGACAGCTCGTAGAGAGAAGAGATGCAGGCAAGGGTGTGCTTCTCGTATCTCTGGAACTTGATGAAGTCATGGATGTCAGCGACAGAATCCTTGTCATGTATGAAGGAGAAATCGTTGGAGATCTTGATCCGAAGAGCATAACAGTGGAAGAACTCGGCCTATATATGTCAGGTGCAAAACGTAACACTGTAAAGGAGATTAACCATGCAGGATAAAAAAAGTCCAAGTAAATACAACATTAAAGAAATTATTCATGCCAAGGGATTCTCTTCATTTACGGCAGCACTCCTCGCCATAGCCTTAGGTCTGGTGTTCGGGTTCATCGTCATGCTTATTGCTGATCCTTCCAACGCATTCAGAGGATTTGAAAGTGTTCTCCTTGGCGGTTTCAGAAGAATCGGCGATGTATTCTACTTCGCGACACCTATCCTGATGACAGGTCTTGCAGTAGGATTCGCATTTAAAATGGGACTCTTCAACATCGGTGCATCAGGACAATATACCATGGGTATGTATTTTGCACTATATGTAGGTTTCATGTGGGACCTGCCAAAAGGAATACACTGGATTGTGGCCATTCTTGCAGGTATGCTGGGTGGAATGCTCTGGGGACTGATTCCCGGAATCTTCAAGGCACTGCTTAATGTAAATGAAGTCATCACTTCAATCATGTTCAACTACATCGGGATGTACCTGGTCGATATGCTTATACAGGGCAATTCCACCATGTATGTATCTTCAACAACAAGAACCAACTATCTGTCAAGTGATGTGCAGATTCCTTCTTTAGGAATCGCAGGTTCAAATGTCAACTATGGTATTGTTTTAGCTGTTATCATCGGTATCATTCTATATATCGTTCTACAGAAGACAACATTCGGATACGAGCTTAAGGCTACAGGTTTCAATAAATTTGCAGCTGATTATGCGGGTATGAAGGGTAAGAGAAACATCATTCTTACAATGGTTATTGCAGGTGGACTTGCCGGTCTTGGTGGAGCCTTTGCGATACTTGCTCCTTCAGCCATTACAGGATCCAGCATGACCTATGAACCGATCAATATCATTGCAGCCAACGGCTTCAATGGTATCGCTGTTGCTCTTCTTGGAAGCGCACATCCGCTGGGCATCATTTTCTCATCGGTATTCATCTCTCATATCCAGAGAGGTGGAACACTTGCAAGTCTTCATGGATACAAACCGGAGATCATTGACGTTGTTATAGCCGTCATCATCTACTTCTCTGCATTTGCCATGATCATGAATGCTGCAGCAGGTAAATTCATCAGAACACGACTGGGTAAAAAAGAAACTGTCGCAGAATCAAAGAGTATAGCCGATCAGGATGCGGCTGATGACACAAAGGAGGCAAAATAATGGATACATTTTACTATCTGATTCAGAATATGCTTCCTGTTGCAATACCACTGCTCCTTGTAGCCTTAGGTGGTATGTTCAGTGAGCGAAGCGGTGTCATCAATATCGGTCTTGAAGGTATCATGCTGTTCGGTGCTTTCTTTGGTGCACTTTTTGTCTATTTTGTTCAGGGTACGAGTATGA
>DAMDIS010000015.1:16380-20805 GCA_032100885.1 Proteiniclasticum sp. | reverse complement strand
CAGGTACATCGCTTAATATGCTGATCCCTGCAGTAATCCTTCTGTTCTCGAAGATGTTCTTCAATTCAGACGGAATTACAACAAACAAGAACTTCTACATCAGAGAAGTTCCGCTTCTTTCACAGATTCCTGTGATTGGACCGATGTTCTTCCAGAGAACATACCTGACGGTATATATCGGGCTGTTCCTTCTGGTTGTAGCGACCATCATCTTCTACAAGACCAGATTCGGTCTGAGATTAAGAGCCTGTGGAGAACATCCCCATGCTGCAGATTCTGTAGGTATCAACGTCTACAGAATGAGATATGCTGGAGTAAGCCTTTCCGGAATACTCGGTGGTATCGGCGGATTCTTCTACGCGGTAGGTGTTATGGATGGTAATGTCAACGGACACACAGGAGTCGCCGGATTCGGGTTCCTGGCCCTTGCGGTCATGATCTTCGGACAATGGAGACCACTGAGAATTTTCGGAGCTGCCCTGTTCTTTGCATTTCTAAGAACACTGGCTTACTCTGTATCACTTATACCATTTCTCAGTAACCTGGGCATCAACCAGACCTACTATAAGATGCTGCCATATATCGCAACCATGGTCGTTCTTGCATTCACATCACAGAAATCAAGAGCACCAAAGGCAGAAGGTATTCCATACGACAAGTCACAGAGATAAGCAATCTAATAAACAGAAACCTCTCATATTTCGGTATGAGAGGTTTTTATTCGTTCAGAATGAACCGCATCTTAGAAATATGAAGCTGAACAGGTGATGTACGGCTAATATCTTAAATTTTCCTTAGTTTACACTGGTATGTTTTGAGAATCAAAGTTAATTCTGTATACTTTACATTAATACGATTTCGTTCTCTATATCTGAGAACTTTATAATTGAAATTAATGATAGTGAGGTTGCTTTATGGAAAAGATAAAACTGGTCGCAGACAGTACCTGTGATTTAACTCCGGAATTGATAGAAAAATATGATATTCACGTTCTTCCACTGACTGTACATATCGGTGACAAGTCTTACAAGGATGGAGAATCGATCACACTAAGTGAGATGTACAAGGGTGTTGAGGAAGGCGGAGCATTTCCTACTACAAGTCAGGTCAATCCTCAGGAATTCCACGATGTATATAAGAAATACCTCGATGAAGGATATAAAATTATTTCTACACATGTTTCATCACACCTTTCAGGAACGATACAGTCGGCACAGATTGCAAAAGATATGCTTGAGAGCGAGGACATCACAATTGTCGATTCTTTAGGTGTATCAGGGGTCATATTTCTTGCATTAGTTGAAGCAGGTGAGATGATTCTTCAGGGGAAAAAATATGATGAAGTGGTTGAAGCCATAAGAAAGACTGTTGATAAAGTTAAGCTTCTTGTTACGTTTGACACCATGGAGTATCTGGTCAAAGGTGGAAGAGTACCCAAGTCAGTCGGTGCCATCGGCGGGTTCCTCGGAATCAAGCCACTGATTTCAATCAAAGATGGAAAGCTGGAAATGGTCGATAAGGCCAGAGGAACAAAAAAAGCGCTGAAATCACTCCTGGCATTCATCGATCAGACAAGAATCAGAGAAAATTCCAGTATGGTTGTCATCAACTCACTTGACAGCCCGACAAACAGAGCCGTCATTGAACATATAGAATCAAAAGGCATCAAATGCTATGAAATTCAGGTGGGATGTGTGCTAGGGGTACACGCCGGTCCGAAGCTGGTAGGGGTATTTGCCCTCGCCGAATAATAATGGTCATTCCGTTTCACTCCAAATATATTAAAAAGAGAGCTTCGGCTCTTTTTTTAATTTATCAGGCCTATTACGGTAATGAATTGCGTACAATCTATTTACAAGTACCCATATTGGGTATATCATTAGAGAAGGGTATGGAATTTAAACAGGATCTATATTATGATTAATGTTATAGAAATCATCGGGAGGTAATCATGTCACACATTTACGAAACCATAATACTTGGAGGAGGTCCAGCAGGACTTTCTGCAGCACTATATGCCGGCAGAGGCAAACTGGATACTCTGCTGATCGAAAAAGCGACTTATGGCGGTCAAGTTGCCACAACCTACGAAGTGGACAACTATCCTGGAACAGAGCTTGGAATCACCGGACCTGAACTGTCAGAAAAAATGAGAAAGCAGGCGGAAGCATTCGGCACAAAATTTATTAAAGAAGACATTCAGAGTGTCGATTTTACTGATGCTTCTGTTAAAAAAGTCACTACAAACAAGGGCGAGTATCTCACGAAAACTGTAGTCATCGCGACAGGAGCTCAGCCTAAAATGGTTGGTTTCATAGGTGAAGAGAAGCTTCGTGGAAGAGGTGTATCCTACTGTGCTACATGTGATGCGGATTTCTATACTGATCTGCCTATTGCTGTAATAGGTGGTGGAGATTCTGCAATTCAGGAGGCGCTGTATCTTACAAAGTTTGCATCCAAGGTTACAATCATCCACAGGAGACAGGGATTCAGAGCTGCTCAGTATCTGGTGGACAAAGCCAAGGCTAATCCGAAAATCGAATTTCTTCTGGACACTGTTGTCGAAGAAGCGATAGAAGAAAACGGAATGCTCACTGGTCTTAAAGTGAAGAACGTTCTTACTGAAGAAACATTGGACTTCATTACTGACGGAGTATTCGTATTTGTCGGATATGAACCGATTTCCGAGATATTCAAAGGATCCATCGAGATGAACGCTTTTGGCGAAATCATCACGGATGTCTATATGAGGACCAATGTCCCGGGTGTTTTTGCCGCTGGGGATATCCGCGAGACAACCATAAGACAGGTCATCACAGCAGCTTCGGATGGAGCGGTTGCAGCGGTATCCTGTGAAAAGTATTTAGGTGAACACGAGTAGTATTTTAAAGACATACAGGGGGGTCAGGGGTTCCTTCTGTATGTCTTGTTTTATATTGTTTACAAAAGAGTGACAAAAGTCTAAAATGTATTTGGGATAGGTAAATGAAATATCCCTTGAAAATAAGGAGGATATTATGCAGAAGATTGCGATTATAGGTGCCACCGGTATGGTAGGCAGAAGAATATTGATGGAATTGTTTGAGAGAAGCTATGTGGTGACTGCGATTTCAAGGAATCCATCAGAGCTGCCCGGAAGTACGCTGCTCATTGCGTGTGAGGGAAATGTTCTCGATGATAAGGTAGTGGCAGGACATGTTCTCGGACTTGAAAATGATGTACTGATCAGTGCGATAAATCCTGATCCGGATGATCTTGAAAGTTTTCTCACAGCCACAGAGAATCTTGTGAAAATCGCCGAGAAAGCCGGTATAAAGAAGCTCATTACAGTAGGTGGAGCAGGAAGCTTACTTCTTCCAGATGGAAGAATGCTGATGGAAAGTGAGAATTTTCCGGAAGAATATAAAGCCATTGCAATGATTCACAAAAAAGCTCTGGATATCTACAAGAATCTTGACGGAAAGAAATTCAACTGGATCAATGTCAGTCCAGCAGCAACCATCGAACCTGATGAGAAAACAGGCAGATACAGGATTGTAACAGACGAGAAGGTCGTGTTCGATGCAGAAGGGAAATCCTTCATCAGCGCAGAAGATTTTGCTTCAGCTGTGACAGACCTCATCGAGGATGAGACAATACATAATCAGAGGGTATCTGTAGCTTACTAAGTGAAATGAACAATAAACCTTTGATGTCACTGATAAATATCGTATAATCAGAGGGTATATAAAATATTGACATATGACCTATACTTAGAATTAAGATGGGATTAAAGGGGGGCAGGAGAAGTTGAATAAGAAAGTACTGACTTTACTGGCAGGAATTTTGATTATCTCCATTGGTTTTAATATTTATCTCTTTACAAGAGTCGATCAGGTGAATAAACAGATCATCAGCAATTCAAACCGGCTGAAGTATCTGGAAGACAATATCGACACCACCATTATCGATGTGATCAAGGAGGACGGATACCTGGATTCAATTCTGGAAGATGTCAACTGGAGTGTCTCAGATCTGATCAGTGAAGAAGAAAAAACCGCTTTGCTTCATATCGACTTCAAACTGCGTACCATGGATTCCACGTCCAAAGTCTATGCTTCTATTGAGGCTGGAGATGAAGAAGCAGTGCTTGTGGAAGCGCATCTGCTCAATGATACAACCTATACCATCGATCGGGAAATAAATGTGCTTGAACCGATCAGGATTGATCTGGTGGTGGAGAAATACGGTGAAAAACGTCTAGAAAATCTGGTGGATGAAAATGAAATCTACAAGACCTATATAGCAGACACTGCATTCAATCTTCTAGATTTTGATTATGACTATAACCTGAGCAGTGGTGTTCTTTCAGCATCCTATGGTGCAGAAGTCATCTTTACTTCTTCTAAGAATCTCGATCTTGTCAGGTCGGATCTTGTTGTTGAG
>DAMDIS010000015.1:13132-16370 GCA_032100885.1 Proteiniclasticum sp. | reverse complement strand
AGAACGGTGTACTTATAGACAAGAAGGCTCTCGTCATGTCTCAGACCAAATATCCTGATGCAGTAGTCTATGAGAATGATGTCAGAGACCACAAAGTGGAAGCTAAAGAGCTGGACAGTCTCAATTTTGCTGTGATACTCAAAGATAAGCTTGGATTTACCTACAGGTACGATTTTGCAAGTTTCAAGTTCCAAAACGGTGCACCTGTCATGACGACGACAAGTCTACCGGAACTGAGTCTGAAGTAAATATAGTGCATCGGTCAAAAACCGTATCTGCCTTAAAAATTTGACTTCAATGAGAAGATTAACGGATTTTATCCGCCTGATCTTCTCATTTTTTTATGTCATGAAAGAATATAATCAGAGGAGGCAAATTATGCAAACAAATGTTGTCATTCGTCCGGCTAAGAGGGGAGATGCCAAAGCAGTACTGAAATATTTAAATCAGGCTGGGGGAGAAACAGATAATCTGCTGTTCGGTAAAGAAGGCGTGACCTTTACTGAGCAGCAGGAAGAAGCGCTCATTGATGAAATAAACAGCTCTCCAAACGGCAGGATGTTCATCGCGCATCTTGATGGTCAGGTCATAGGGATTGCCAGTATAAGAGGAGCACGTCCAAAGAGAATTGCACATCAGGCTGAAATCGGACTAAGTGTACTGAAAGATTATTGGGGAATGGGCATTGGAAGAGGCTTGATGGATGAACTGATTACCTTTGCCAGATCCGTTGGAACAGAAATCATCACCTTAGAAGTGAGAACGGATAATGACCGGGCCATCACGCTTTATGAGAGATACGGGTTTGAAAAGTTCGGAACCTATCGCCGATTCTTCAAAATTGATGGTCATTATTATGATGCATATTTTATGAATCTTTATCTCAGCTGATTACTTTCCGTTATTCAGACATCATTAAAAATTCATGCTTTTGCGGAGTATTCATACTCTGGTGTAAGGTATGAATTGAGAATGTATTCAGGGGCAGGAGCAATGCAGTTGATAAATGAAAAGGATTATCGTAAAGAACAGTGAAAACACAGTGAATGTTATTGATTTAACAAACTTTTGCTGATATACTCCCATTTGTTGAACAAAAGACGGGAGGAAAATGAAATGAGAAAATTGGCAAAAGGTTTTGCGGTGATTCTGATTCTGATGATGTCGATAGGGGCTGTCGGATGCGGGGCCAAGAAGAACGAAAAGATCGAGGGTGAGGCAGAAACATTTGCAGCGGGGACATATACAGCTGAAGAGAAAGGTCATAACGGTCCGATATCTGTAACGGTCACGGTAAGTGCCGACAAAATCGAGAAAATTGAAGTTGATGCTAAGGATGAAACGCCTGCAATAGCAGAAAAAGCCATTGAAAGCGTCGTTGAAAAGATATTGTCAAGCCAGGGGCTTGGTGTTGATGCAGTTTCAGGGGCCACAGTGTCAACTGACGCTCTGATTAAAGCAGTCACTGCTGCACTTGAGAAAGCAGGTGCTGATGTGGAAGCGCTTAAGAACATCAAGCCTGAAGAGATTGAGATTGAAGTGAAGGACAGAGAAGCGGATATCGTCATCATCGGTGCCGGTGGAGCGGGAATGAGCGCTGCAGTGGAAGCTGCAGGTTCAGGAAAATCTGTCATCATCGTTGAGAAAATGCCCATAGTCGGTGGAAACACCAATCGTGCTACAGGCGGTATAAACGCTGCAGAAACATCCATTCAGGAGCAGGAGGGTATCAAAGATACCATAGAGACCTTCTATGAGGACACCTTCAAGGGTGGTAAGGAAGAAAATGATCCTGAGCTGCTGAGCATTCTTGTGGAAAACTCAGCTGAAGCTGTGGATTGGCTGAATGAACTGGGTGCCGGTCTGACAAGAGTTTCCCTGTCAGGAGGCGCAACCAATCCGAGAATTCATACCCCTGCTGATGGGTCAGCTGTAGGTCCTGTAGTAGTCAGTGTGCTTCAGGAAAAACTTGAAGAACTTGGCGTGGAGATTCTTATGGAAACCACAGCCACGAAAATACTAGAAGAAAACGGGAGAGCGTCAGGGATAGAAGCCAGCGATATCAACGGCAATACTTTTAAGATTGATGCGAAAGCTGTAATCATAGCTGCTGGAGGATTTGGTGCCAACAGTGACATGGTTGAGACATTCAGAACCGATCTTGTCGGCTTCTCCACAACTAACCATTCCGGAGCGACGGGAGATGGTATCGAGCTTGGCCAGGAAGCTGGCGCTGCGCTTGATGACATCGAGCAGATACAGATTCATCCCACTACTGATCCGGAATCAGGGTATATGTTTACAGAAGGTCTGCGTGGAGATGGAGCAATCCTTATAAACGCGGAAGGGAAAAGATTCACAGATGAACTTCTGACAAGAGATGTCGTTTCTGCCAATATACTCAAGCAGAAAGACGGTATCGCCTATCTTGTGACCAATGAGGAAATGAGAGCCGAGAATGCTGCACTGGCTGGATATGTGACAAAGGAATACGCAGTGAAGTATGTGACACTTAAAGAAGTGGCAGAAGCGATAGGAGCAGAAGAAGCTGCAGTAGCTGAAACCATGTCCAGATATAAAGAAGCCGTGACAAGCGGAACAGATGCTGAGTTTGGAAGAACCCATCTTGAACAGACGCTTGAAGAGGGACCATACTACATCCTTAAGGTCACACCGGGAATCCATCACACCATGGGTGGACTGAAAATAGACACCAGGACTCATGTGCTGAATGTGGATGGGGAGATCATCGAAGGACTCTACGCTGCCGGTGAAGTCACTGGTGGGGTTCACGGCGCGAATCGTATAGGCGGTAATGCCGTAACCGATATCGTAGTGTTCGGAAGAATTGCCGGACAGACCGCAGCCGAGGAAATGGAATAACTGAAAAACAAAGAAAAAGAAGACATCCGAAAAAATTCGGATGTCTTCTTCTGGTTTCTCTCTAGTATTCTCTGTTCAGATACCACCAGTGTTTTGCTCCGGTCTGAATAAACGACTTCAGTTCTTCCGGACCGTCAGATCCCACTTCATAGCATTTTAAGTAGGAAGGTTTGTCTTCGTTAACGCTGCCGATGATGGAATCGACATATTTCCATGTGAGCTGAAGCTCGTCCCAACGGGTGAATAGGGTGGAATCACCGTTGATGGCGTCGAGAATCAGTTTTTCATAGGAATCAGGGGAGTTAAACAGATACAGACAGCTCTGGCAGTAATCCATCTCCACCATGGCCATCTT
>DAMDIS010000015.1:9955-13122 GCA_032100885.1 Proteiniclasticum sp. | reverse complement strand
GAGATGGAGTGTAATCCCCTCATCAGGCTGAATCTTGATCTCCAGAATGTTCGGTTCCGAATTTGCACCGTAGTGATAGCGGCTGCTGTTTTTGAACTCTATGGTGATCTGAGCTGTTTTGTTTTTAAGGGCTTTTCCTGTCAGCAGATAGAAGGGAACGCCCTCCCACCTCTTGTTGTCAATGAAGACTTTGGTTGCCACAAGGGTCTCTGTGGATGAAGCATCATCGACTTTATCTTCCTTCTGGTAACCGTTGTACTGACCAAGAATCAGCTTTTCACTTAGATCATCCTTGCTGAATTCTCTGAGGGCTTTGAATACTTTAACCTTTTCGTTTCGTACATCATCGGCATCCAGAGTCTTTGGAGGTTCCATGGCGGTGATGGCCAGAAGCTGCAGGAGATGGTTCTGGACCATGTCCCTTAATGCGCCTGTGTCATCGTAATAACCGCCTCTGGTACCGACACCTTCTTTTTCAAGCACAGTGATCTGAACATTGTTGATGTGGGTTCTGTTCCAGATGGACTCGAAGATCGCATTCTGGAAGCGGAGCATATTGATGTTCTGAATCATCTCTTTTGCCACGTAATGGTCAATTCTGTAGATATCCTTCTCGTCAAATACTTTTGAAATCGCAGCATTCAGTTTTGTTGCGGATTCAAGATCCTGACCGAAGGGTTTTTCGATGATCAGTCTCTGCCAGTTTGATTTTTTCTTCCTGATTCTGCTGGTTTTCAGGTTTTCTACAATTTCTGTAAAATAGTCAGGGGATACGGCAAGGTAGAACATATAATTGTCCAGGATGCCATCCTGATCTCTATCGTTCAGTTCATTGAGCAGCCTTTCATAATCCTTCTCGCTGTTGAAATCCAGTCTGAAGTAGGTGATCATTCTGCTGAATGTCTCAAAGCTCTCATCATCCAGGTTTCTGGTGGAAAACCGCTTTGTCGATGCCAGAAGATCGCTGCGGTATTCCTCTGTTGTCTTGTCACGCCTTCCGATGGAAATTAGGGAAAAGTCTTTAGGCAGATATTTATTGATGTAGAGCTGGTATAGTGCGGGGATAAGTTTTCTGTGCGTCAGATCTCCGGTACCCCCGAAAATGACCATGGTGGTTTTGGTTTTTATGTCTGTAGACGTTTTGTCTTTTTTCATTCAGATGACCTCCAAGTGTATCAATGAAACCAGAATAGATTTCGTACAATTCCAATGACTTATTATATCATAGCCGATGAAGAGAGATGTTAAGAAAATTTGAAGATAAAACTGATGGGTGGGACGAATAGAGCAGAGGGAAAAAGCGGTTCAATTGACAGAGAAATCGCAATATCCCTTGAAAATCAATAAATTAACATAATTGGGGGATAGTTAATGATTTGTTTACACGATTAACCTCTTTTTTTCTATAAATCTATTTTAAAATGGTGATACATGGAGTATAATGTTCATGTGGGACATAATTGGATATGGTGGGACAAAATCGTCAAGGGGTGAAGCAATTGAATAGTTTTTTAAAGATACAGCAGAAAATTATTCCTGAAGCGACTGCACTTCTTGAAAGAAGATATAACATTCTTAGAACCATCTTTAATCATCAGCCCATTGGCAGGAGAACCCTTTCACAGAAGCTGGAACTGGGAGAAAGAATCGTTCGCGGAGATCTGGATTTTTTCAAATCAATGGATTTCATCGATGTTTCGATTCCGGGAGTCAGTCTCACCGAACAGGGAATCGAAATGCTTAATCATTTAAGAGCCCTGGTATCTGAAATAAAGGGACTTGATGAAATGGAAGCCACTCTGAGAAGAGAACTTGGCTACAAGAAAATTATCGTAGTACCAGGCGATTCGGATAAAGATCCCAATGTCAAAAGAGAACTGGGAAATGTCGCAGCCTTATATCTTTCCAGTGTCATTCGTCACAAAGACATCATTGCCCTGACCGGAGGAAGCACCATCAAAGAAATGGTGAACAGCTTTCCGAGAATGGACTTTCGGGATAACCTGATTGTACCTGCCAGGGGTAGTCTTGGCAGAATCATCGATATCCAGTCAAACAATGTTGTGGCGGCTTTAGCGGAAAAGGTTGGAGCAAACTACAAACTCCTGAATGTTCCCGACAATCTGAGCACTGAAACACTGGAGGTGCTTCTGAAAGAGAAGGAGATCAAGGAAGTGGTTGAGCTCATCAAGAAAGCGCAGATACTTGTACTTGGCATCGGACGTGCAGACAAGATGGCTTCAAGAAGAGGCCTGTCCGAAAGTGAGATCGAGAGACTCATTGAAGATGGTGCAGTTGGAGAGGCTTTTGGTATCTACTTCGGGAAGAAAGGCAAGAACATCAAAAAGATCAATTCAGTAGGCATCACCCTTGAAGACTTCAAAAACGTTCAGCATCTGATTGCTGTAACAGGAGGTTCTTCGAAGGCGGAAGCGATTGAAGCGGTCAGACTGAACAAAGAAAATGCTGTGCTCATCACCGATGAAGGTGCAGCAAGAAAGATCGTAACGATATTAAAATCTCAATATAATGAGTTTTAAATAAATAAACATATTTTAGGAGGAGATTCAACAATGGCAGAAGTTTTAGTTGGAGTAAATGGTTTTGGTAGAATAGGAAGACTTGCATTCAGGGCAGCTCTTGAAAACCCGGAAGTAAGAGTGGTAGGTGTCAATGACCCATTCATCGATCTTGACTACATGGTGTACATGATCAGATACGACTCAGTTCACGGTAAGTTCGAAGGCGAAATCGAAATTGATGAAGCGAACCACAGCCTGATCGTCAACGGCGAAAAGATTAAGGTATTCTCAGAAATGCAGGCAGGAGACATCGACTGGAAGAGCGTTGGTGCTGAATACATTCTTGAATGTACAGGAATCAACACAACCAAGGAAAAGGCTGAGGCTCACTTAAAGGGCGGAGCAAAGAAGATCATCATTTCCGCACCATCAGCAGATGCACCAATGTTCGTTATGGGTGTAAACCAGGACAAGTATACAACCGACATGACCGTTATCTCAAACGCTTCATGTACAACAAACTGTTTGGCACCACTTGCTAAGGTAATCAACGACAAGTTCGGTATAGTTGAAGGACTTATGACTACAGTTCACTCAACAACAGCTACACAGAAGACTGTTGACGGACCTTCTAAGAAAGACTGG
>DAMDIS010000015.1:8090-9945 GCA_032100885.1 Proteiniclasticum sp. | reverse complement strand
AGGCGGAAGAGCAGCATCAGCAAACATCATCCCTTCATCCACAGGAGCTGCTAAGGCAGTAGGTAAGGTTATTCCAGAACTTAACGGAAAGCTTACAGGAATGTCCTTCAGAGTTCCTACAATCAACGTATCAGTAGTTGACCTTACAGTAAGACTTGAAAAGCCTGCTACTTACGAAGAAATCAAGGCAGCTGTCAAGCATGCTTCAGAGAACGAACTTAAGGGAATTCTCGGATACACAGAAGATGCTGTTGTTTCAACAGACTTCATCCATGATCCAAGAACAAGCATATTTGATGCAGATGCAGGAATTTCACTGAACGACAACTTTGTTAAGCTGGTTTCCTGGTATGACAACGAATGGGGTTATTCCAACAAGCTGGTTGACCTTGTAGCATATGTTGCCAAGGAAGATGCCAAGTAACATTTAACACTATAAAGGTCTGGTCTTATAGTCTTGGCTATGTGGCCAGACCTTTTCAAGGTATGAATAAAACAGAGGTGAAAAATTAATGAGTTATAATAAAAAGACCATAGAAGACATAAACGTTTCTGGAAAGAAAGTACTTGTCAGATGTGATTTCAACGTTCCACTTCAGGATGGCAAAATTACAGATGAAAACAGACTTCTAGGTGCACTTCCAACAATTAAGTACCTCATAAAGAATGGTGGAAGAGTGATACTTTGTTCCCATCTTGGCAAGCCAAAGGGACCAGACGCTAAATTCTCACTTGAACCCGTAGCAAAAAGACTATCCGAACTTCTTGACAAAGAAGTGGTATTTGCAGCCGATGATACAGTTGTGGGTGAAAACTCAAGAAAAGCAGTAAGCGAGATGAAAGACGGAGATGTCGTTCTGCTTGAGAACACAAGATTCAGAACTGAAGAATCAAAAAACGGAGAAGCCTTCTCCAAGGATCTTGCAGAACTTGCCGACGTGTATGTCAATGATGCATTCGGAACTGCACATAGAGCGCATTCTTCAACTGAAGGTGTGACAAAGTTCCTGGATACAGCAGTAGCAGGATATCTCATCAACAAGGAACTTAAGTTCCTGGGCGAAGCAGTAAACAATCCTGACAGACCATTCGTGGCAATACTGGGCGGAGCAAAGGTTTCGGACAAGATCAACGTCATCAATGCACTACTTGATAAAGTGGATACACTAATCATCGGCGGAGGAATGAGCTATACATTCCTGAAAGCCCAGGGATTTACTGTAGGAAATTCACTTCTTGAAGAAGATAAGATGGACTACGCACTTGAAATGATTGAAAAAGCGAAAGAGAAGGGTGTAAAGCTGCTTCTTCCTGTCGACAATGTTGTTGGAGAGAGATTCAGTGCAGACGCTGAGCCAGTCACAACGGATGATGAAAACATCAAAGACGGCTATATGGGCCTTGATATCGGACCTAAAACTGCAAAGCTTTATGCTGATGCAATCAAGGATGCAAAGACGGTCATCTGGAACGGACCAATGGGTGTGTTCGAATTTGAAAACTTTGCAAAGGGAACCATAAAGGTTGCGGAAGCCATGGCTGAATCCGATGCCACTACCGTAATCGGTGGTGGAGATTCTGCTGCCGCAGTGAACATACTGGGCTTTGGCGACAAGATGACCCATATTTCAACCGGTGGAGGAGCTTCGCTGGAATTCCTCGAAGGAAAAGTCCTTCCCGGAATCGCTGCATTAAACGACAAATAGGAGGAGTACACATGCGTAAACCAATAATCGCCGGAAACTGGAAAATGCACTATACAGTGGATGAAGCAGTGAAAACTGCAAACGAGCTGAAAGGTCTTGTCAAGGATGCTGAAGCTGACGTTGTCATCTGCGCACCATACATTCAGCTA
>DAMDIS010000015.1:1601-7899 GCA_032100885.1 Proteiniclasticum sp. | reverse complement strand
GAAGACAGTACTTCAATGAAACAGATGAAACAGTAAACAAGAAGCTGCAGGCAGCATATCGTCATGGACTCATTCCGATCCTCTGCGTAGGAGAATCTCTGGAAGACAGAGAAGGCGGAACAACAAAATCTGTAATCGAAAACCAGATCAACAAGGCGTTTCTGGAAGTGAGCCCTGATAATGCTAGAGGTACCGTTGTGGCTTATGAGCCGATCTGGGCAATTGGAACAGGTAAGACTGCTACAAGTGAACAGGCAAACGAAACCATCTCTGAAATCAGAGATATGATCAGTACACTTTATGGAGCAGGAATCGCTGCAGCTGTACGTATTCAGTACGGCGGATCAGTAAAACCTGATACCATCAAGGAACAGATGGGCATGTCCGATATCGATGGTGCACTTGTCGGTGGAGCAAGCCTCAAAGCTGAGGATTTCTCAAAGATCGTCAAGTTCTAATAAGAGAAATGCTTCCGAAACACTGAGTCCTGACTCAGTGTGAATTTAACAGACAAACTGGAGGAATATTCATGAAAAAACCTGTAATGCTGATGATCCTTGACGGATTCGGCTTAACAGACAACGAGCTTGGTAATGCCGTTAAGGCAGCCCATAAGCCGAATTTCGACTACTACTGGGAAAACTACCCACACACGACCATTGAAGCGTCAGGCCTCGCTGTAGGTCTTCCTGCCGGTCAGATGGGTAATTCAGAAGTCGGTCATATGAACATCGGAGCTGGAAGAGTCATTTTCCAGGAATTAACAAAGATAACCCATGAGATAGAAACAGGAAATTTCTTCTCCAACGAAAACCTGAACCTGGCAGTGGATAATGCTCTGCGCACAGGTGGAGATCTGCACCTTCTCGGACTGCTATCTGACGGTGGTGTACATTCCCATATCGATCATATCAAGGCGCTGGTAAAACTTGCCAAAAACAAGGGGCTGGAAAGAATCTACGTTCATGGATTCATGGATGGAAGAGACGTATCCCCTACATCAGGTATCGGATTTGTCAGAGAGCTGGAAGCATATTTTGCTGAAATCGGTGCCGGAAAAATTGCATCTCTCAGCGGAAGATACTATGCCATGGACAGAGACAACCGATGGGAGAGAATTGAAAAAGCCTACAACGTTCTTGTTCACGGACAGGGAGAGTATAAGGCTACTGCAGCTGAATGTATGGAAGATACCTACAAACTTGGCATAACAGATGAGTTTGTCCTTCCAACAGTAATCGGTGCACCAGGTGCACCGACGGCGACCATCAAAAACGGAGACAGTGTCATTTTCTATAACTTCAGGCCTGACCGTGGAAGAGAGATGACAAGAGCCCTTAATGACAAGGTCTTTAAGGGATTTGAAAGAGAAAACCTTGATCTTACTTATGTAACACTTACCCAGTATGACAACACACTGGAAAATGTTCATGTGGCTTATTTCCCGCTTGACTTCAACAATACTCTGGGAAAATATGTAGCTGACAAAGGCTTGAAGCAGCTGAGAATTGCTGAAACCGAAAAGTATGCCCATGTCACTTTCTTCTTCAACGGTGGAGTGGAAGTTCCAAATGTGGGTGAGGAAAGAATTCTTGTTGCCTCTCCTAAGGTAGCAACGTACGATCTCAAGCCTGAAATGAGCGCCGGAGGCATCACTGAAAAAGTGGTTGAAGCCATGGATAAGGAAGATTACGGACTGATCATCCTAAACTATGCAAATCCTGATATGGTCGGTCATACTGGTATTATGGAAGCGGTCGTAAGTGCTCTTGAAAATGTGGACACCTACATGAAGAGAGTCATCGACAAAGTACTTGAAAAAGACGGAACAGTTTTCATTACAGCTGACCATGGTAATGCAGAGCAGCTTATAGATTATGTAACCGGTGGTCCAATGACTGCTCATACGACGAACCCAGTACCGCTCATCTATGTGACGAACAATCCGGAGAAGAAGCTGAATGATGGCGGAAAACTCGCGGATCTGGCACCAACCATGCTGGAAGAGATGGGAATCGGAATACCTGAAGAAATGACCGGAAACTCCCTGCTAAGTTAACCAAATAAAAAATATATATGTATATTCCAAGGAGGAATTAATTCATGAAAAATTACGTAGAAATTATCGACGTGCTGGCAAGACAGATTTTAGACTCAAGAGCATTCCCTACAGTTGAGGTAGAAGTTTACCTTGAAGACGGAACAGTAGGAAGAGCGGCAGTTCCATCAGGTGCTTCAACAGGTATGTTTGAAGCGGTAGAACTCAGAGATGGAGACAAGGAAGTTTTCGGAGGTAAGGGTGTTCTTCAGGCTGTTGAGCACGTAAACAACGAAATCGCAGCTGAAATCATCGGACTGAATGTTTTTGATCAGGTTTATATCGACAAGCTGATGATCGAACTTGACGGGTCAAAGAACAAGGGTAACTTCGGAGCAAACGCGATCCTTGGTGTTTCCCTTGCAGTTGCAAAGGCAGCAGCAGGATCACTTGGTCTTCCACTTTACCAGTACATCGGTGGTGTAAATGCCAAGACTCTTCCAGTACCAATGATGAACATCATCAACGGTGGATCCCATGCAGACAACAACGTTGATCTTCAGGAATTCATGATCATGCCTGTAGGGGCTGAGAGCTTCTCCAAGGCAATTCAGATGTGTTCAGAAACCTACCATGTCCTTAAGGGCCTCCTTAAGAGCAAGGGTCTTGCAACTGGCGTAGGCGATGAAGGTGGATTTGCACCTAACCTGAACTCCAATGAAGAAGCAATCAAGATCATCATTGAAGCAATCGAAAAGGCCGGATTCACACCTGGCAAGGAAATGTTCATTGCTCTTGATCCTGCTTCATCAGAATTCTTCGAAGATGGTATGTACAATCTGAAGGGTGAAGGCAGAAAGCTTACACCAGCTGAAATGGTTGACTACTATGCAGAGCTTGTTGAAAAGTATCCAATCATCTCTATTGAAGATGGTATGGCTGAAGAAGACTGGGAAGGATGGAAGCTCATTACAGAAAAGCTTGGAAACAAGATTCAGCTTGTTGGAGACGATCTGTTCGTAACCAACGTTGAAAGACTGAAGATGGGTATTGATAGAGGAGTTGCCAATTCAATACTGATCAAGCTGAACCAGATCGGTTCACTTACAGAAACTCTAGATGCGATCGAAATGGCCAACAGAGCAGGTTACACAGCTGTTATCTCACACAGATCAGGAGAAACAGAAGATGCAACCATCGCAGATCTTGCTGTAGCGCTTAATGCCGGACAGATCAAGACTGGTGCTCCTGCCAGATCAGAAAGAGTTGCCAAGTACAACCAGCTTCTCAGAATCGAGGAAGAACTCGACGAAGCTGCTCAGTACAGAGGACTTTCAGGTTTCTTCAACCTGAAGAAATAGGTCATAAACCTGATAGGTCAATCATAGATAACAGAAGGCATCTTCACTTGTGAGGATGCCTTTTGAGATGAAGATTCATATGGCGAGCAGTGCTTTTCTGTGTTATGATAAAAACAATTAAAGACGCAAGTTTTTGAAACGTCGTTTATTGTAGTGAAGAAGTAAGTATGGTAGAATAAGACGTTAGATAGTCAGGAGGGATATTATGGAAACTGTTTTAATCGTTGTAGAATTTATACTGGCAATAATCATGATTGCATTAGTTCTTATGCAGCAGAGCAAATCTGATGGTCTTAAGGGATTAACCGGAGGCGGAACTCAGGAATCTTTTTTCAGCAAGAACCGTGGAAGAACTGGTGAAGCCTTACTGAAGAAATTAACTGTGGTCGTTGCAATTCTATTTGCAATCAACACAATAGCAATGAATATGGTTTAAGAGATTAATGCTGCCTAAGTATCAGGCAGCATTTTGCTTTTTTGCAGTTATTTTTTATAAGGGGGGAAACTTATGAAAAAGATGATATTCGGTGTATTGGCTTCACTGCTCATTCTTGCAGCAGGATGTGCGAAAGAGGAAGTGCCTAAAGAAGAAATCATAGATGAAGTATACAGAGAAGAGAGAGTTGTGGTCAGCCTCCATGAAGGAGAACTCTCGGGCAGACTCATGTCGCCTCGAGAAAATGGAAAGTCCTATCTTGTGATCATAGTACCTGGGTCCGGCCCTACGGACCGGAACGGAAACAACCCACAGGCCGGACAGAACAATAATCTTCTGATGATTGCTGAAGCGCTTTCTGATGCCGGACACTATTCACTCCGTTATGACAAACGGGGAATCGGGGAAAGTCAGAACCTCATCAAGAAAGAAAGCGACATGGACTTTCATGATTCCATCAATGATGTGCTGTTATGGATGTCTAAGTTCAAGGATGATGAGCGTTTTGACAAGATCATTCTTCTCGGGCACAGCGAAGGAGCTCTTGTTGCCGCTGAGGCATGTTCCATGTCCACGGAGTGCAGTGGACTCATCTCAGTGTCAGGTACCGCTACAAGAGCACATGAACTGCTCCTGAAGCAGCTTGAAGATCAGTCTAAGGAACTCTATGATCTGAGTGTGCCGATCATTGATGAGCTGATACAGGGAAATATCGTACCTGAGGTTCCGCTGAGTCTGTTCAACCTATTTCGGCCAAGTGTGCAGCCCTATCTCATCACCTGGTTTTCCTATGACCCGGTTGAAACCATGTCAACGATTAAAGAGCCTGTTCTGATTATTCACGGTGACCGTGACATTCAGATCAGCCACGAAGAGGCACAGAAGCTTCATGAGGCGCTGCCGGGTTCAAGGCTCGAAATCATAAATGGTATGAATCATGTTCTAAAACCTGCCCCTGAGGATATGCTGGGAAACATTGCCACATACAGCGATCCGAAGCTTCCTCTGCATGATCAGTTTAAAGAGAAAATCATTGAATTTATAGATGGTCTGTAATATCATAAGAATATGATAGAATATTCATATAATTAGGTTTGGGGAAACTTAAGGGGGTAATTATGGAGACGATTTTTCTTGTAACAGGTGTTGTTGGTGTGTTTGCCATCGGGGTTGCATTCTTTATTGCCATGAAAATAGCAGGCTATGACAGCGGAAATGAACGCATGCGTGAGATTTCAGAGTATATTCACAAAGGATCCCTGACGTTCCTGAAAAGTGAGTACAAGTATCTCAGCGTGTTCATCACCGCTGTCTTTTTCATTCTCACTTTTGCCATCGATCTGAAGACTGCCATCGCATTTTTGATCGGATCCGTGTTCTCGATCCTTGCGGGCTACTTCGGTATGCTTGTTGCAACTAAGGCCAATGTTCGGACCGCAGAAGCGGCAAGGCATTCTCAGAACAGAGCGCTTAAGATCGCCTTTTCCGGCGGTGCAGTTATGGGGCTAAGCGTTGTGGGGCTTGGTGTCATCGGTATCGGATTTCTTCTGACCATTTTTTCTGAGGATGCCATCAGTCTAACGGGGTTTGCTCTTGGTGCATCTTCCATAGCACTCTTTGCCCGTGTAGGTGGAGGTATCTTCACGAAAGCTGCCGATGTCGGTGCGGATCTTGTGGGAAAGGTGGAAGCGCATATTCCTGAAGATGATCCCCGTAACCCGGCTGTTATTGCTGACAATGTGGGGGATAACGTAGGTGATGTAGCCGGAATGGGCGCGGATCTTTTTGAGTCCTATGTGGGTTCCATCATCTCAGCGGTTACACTGGGATATATCGTTCTGGACAAATATGGCGCGGTATTTCCTCTGATTCTCTCATCCATAGGGATTATCGCCTCTGTTATCGGAATATACATCGCAGCCAATCCAAAGGGCTCCAATCCGCAGAAGTCGCTCAATCTGGGCACATATCTTGCAGGAGCCATTGTGCTTGTGGGAACATTTATTCTGAGCTATCTCGTTTTTGATTCACTCAGAGCATTCATAGCTGTATCTGTGGGTCTTGTGGTGGGCATTCTTATCGGAAGAATCACTGAAGTCTACACCTCAGCAGATTTTACAAGCGTAAAAAACATCGCACTGAAATCGGTCAGCGGTTCAGCGACCAACATCATATCTGGGCTTGGGGTGGGCATGTTTTCCACCATGATTCCCACTCTTTTAATTGTTACAGGTGTCCTTGTTTCCTACTTTGTCATGGGTGGAACAGACAATGCAACCATGGGACTTTATGGCATCGCATTAGCCGCTGTCGGCATGCTTTCAACCACAGGGATTACAGTTGCGGTGGATGCATACGGTCCGATAGCAGATAATGCCGGAGGAATCGCCCAGATGGCAGATCTTCCTCCTGAAGTCAGAGAAATCACGGACAGGCTGGATGCAGTCGGCAATACGACAGCTG
>DAMDIS010000015.1:0-1591 GCA_032100885.1 Proteiniclasticum sp. | reverse complement strand
TATGGGCAAGGGATTCGCCATCGGCTCCGCAGCGTTGACCGCCTTGTCTCTGTTTGCTTCATATGCGGAAAGTGTGAAGCTTACGAGCATCAATCTTCTTAATCCGCTTAGCCTTGTCGGTCTTCTCATCGGAGGTATGCTGCCGTTTCTGTTTGCCGCACTGACCATGAACTCCGTAGGAAAAGCGGCAAACGAGATGGTTACAGAAGTGAGGAGACAGTTCAGGGATATAGAAGGCATAATGGAGGGAACAGGTAAGCCCGATTACGATAAATGCGTTGCGATATCCACGAAAGCGGCGCTTAGAGAAATGCTCCTTCCTGGAATCCTTGCTGTGGTCATCCCTGTGGCTGTAGGTATGTTTTTCGGTCCGGAAACACTTGGCGGACTGATAGCCGGTGCAGTGGTCACAGGTGTCCTCCTTGCCATCATGATGTCCAATGCAGGGGGTGCCTGGGATAATGCAAAGAAATACATCGAGTCGGGAGAACATGGCGGTAAAGGCAGTGAAGCACATACTGCAGGTATAGTGGGCGATACAGTCGGAGATCCGTTTAAGGATACCTCAGGACCTTCTATGAATATCCTCATCAAGCTCATGTCCATCGTATCTCTGGTCTTTGCACCTGTTATTCTTGAATACGGCGGAATTCTCCTCAAACTGATCAGCTAGAAAAGCCGGGCTTAAGCCCGGTTTTATTATATTTCGGATGAAAATGGACTCAATCTATAAAATTAGTAAAAAATACATAAGTTTTTTAATGGAATACCCGACTTAGTTAACATTTTTTCTGTATACTTATGATATGAACAATTAAATGAGCTGACTGCTTTAGATGAGCAGTTGATGCAGGGAGGTAAAGATGTTTACTGAAAAGATACTGGGAATTCTCTCAGAACATAGCTACAGACCTTTAAGTATTGAGGAAATGGCAAGTGTGCTCGGTCTACAGAAAGGCGAAATTAAAGAGCTGAGAAAGACTGTCGACCGTATGATCAAAGAGGGAACAGTCATTAAGATCAAAAAAGAAAAGATAGTCCTGCCGGAAAGCTTCGGCGTTTACACGGGAAGACTTGATGTGAATAAGAGAGGATTTGGCTTCGTCTTCAGAGGAGAGGGGCAGGGAGATATCTTTATTCCTGAAAATGAAATGAAAAATGCCATGAACGGCGATAAAGTTCAGGTGAAGGTGATCCGAGAGACAGCAGGAACCAAAAGAGCTGAAGGCGAGATCATGCAGATCCTGGAAAGAAAGAATGCTAAAGTGATCGGCGTCTACGAAGAGTCGAAAGCTTTCGGATTCGTTGTACCTGAAGACAACAAAATTCAGCATGATATCTTCATAAACAAGAAAAACAGAAACTATGCGGAAAATGGTGATGTCGTTGTTGTGGAAATCACAAAGTGGCCGGAAAAAGGGAGAAACCCTGAAGGACTTATTACAGAGATTCTGGGCAAAAAAGGGGATAAGGGTGTAGATATTCTCACTGTCGTGAAGAAATTCGGTCTTCCTGAAGAATTTCCGGCAAAGGTCAGCAGTTACACCGATGCAATACCTGAAACCGTAAGCGAGAAGGAAATCTCAAGAAG
>DAMDIS010000014.1:22049-29061 GCA_032100885.1 Proteiniclasticum sp. | reverse complement strand
CGTTATGACAGAGAAATCAAACAGCAAATTCAGTTATGTCATCAAAGAATGGATCATTCCGATTCTGACTGCACTGATCCTAGCCTGGCTCATCAATACCTTCCTGGTATTTCGTATAGAAGTGCCTACAGGTTCGATGATTCCGACCATAAACAAGAACGACAAGATCTTTGTCATGAAATCCTATGACAAAGACAGTTTCGAGCGGGGGGACATCCTCGTCTTCAATTCTGAAGAACTCGATAACATGCTGCTTATAAAAAGACTCATCGGACTTCCCGGAGATCATGTGGAGCTCATAAACGGTGAGCTGTTCATCAATAACGAGAGGGTGGAAGAACCCTATGTGGTGAACAATTCCGATTTCAGTGCAACATTTGATGTGCCGGAAGACCATCTGCTTTTTATGGGCGACAACCGCGAAACCTCAAATGATGCAAGATA
This sequence comes from Proteiniclasticum sp., assembly GCA_032100885.1. GTDB lineage: Bacteria > Bacillota > Clostridia > Clostridiales > Clostridiaceae > Proteiniclasticum. Next base: position 28,617 of record DAMDIS010000014.1, on the reverse strand, counting down.
CTGGGCACAGCCCTACATCAGCAAGGATGAAGTCATCGGCAGGGGCGGATTCAGGATATATCCTTTGAACAATATCGGATTCCTGAAATAGTAAAATAAGTTTAGGCGGAAGCGTCCGCAATACGGAGGAATAACATGGAAATCAATCAGATCATTGAAAATAACAGAGAAAAACTGATTAAAGATGTACTGAAACTGGTCTCATACGAATCAGTTAAGGATACGGCACAGACAGGGAAACCTGCGGGTGAAAAGGTGCATGAAGCCCTTGAAGAAACCCTTGCCATGGGCAGAGCCTATGGATTCAAAACCATGAATGTCGATGGACATGCAGGCGTCATCGAATACGGTGAAGGTGAGGACTATGTTGCGGTTCTCGGTCATCTGGATGTTGTTCCAGTCGGGGAAGGATGGACAAAGAATCCCCATGGCGAAGTATCTGGAGACAGAATCTACGGCAGAGGAACCATGGACGATAAAGGACCGATGGTTTCCGCACTTCACGGACTGATTGCCATCAAGGAATCAGGAATTGAACTCAGTCATAAAATCAGACTGATCTTCGGTACAAGCGAAGAGTCAGGCGGACCGGATATCGAAAACTATCTGAAGAAAGAAAAACAGCCGATTTCAGGGTTTACACCTGATGCGGATTTCCCTGCAATCAATGCGGAGATGGGCATCCTTGTCATAAAGCTTAGAAAGCAGCTTAAGGGCAAGGAGATTCTTGCGCTCGAAGGCGGTCAGGCTGTCAATATGGTTCCGGACAGAGCGGCTGTCAGGTACATGGAAAACGGAGAAGAAAAGGAACTTAGCTATAAAGGCGTATCTGCCCATGGCAGTACCCCGCACAAGGGAGAGAACGCCATTTCCATGCTGCTTCATGATCTGAAAGGCAAGTCCTTTGACAAGGAGCTTAAGGACACTTTAAGTGTGCTGGACTATAATCTTGCAATGGATTTGGACGGACACAACATGGGCATCGATCTTCATGATGATGCCTCAGGAAAACTCGTCCTCAATCTCGGAAAAATCAGACTTGAAAATGAAAATCTCGAAACATACATCAATATCAGGTATCCTGTGACCTTCAAAGAAGAAGATGTCACAGAAAAGATCAGAACCATATTTGAAGGTGAAGGCTTCACCTTTGAAGTGACTGCACACGATGGACCGCTTTATTATCCGAAAGATGCGGCTTTTATCAGAAAGCTCATGGATGTCTATGCGAAAGAGACAGGAGATCATAGTGAACCCCTGGCCATCGGCGGAGGGACCTATGCGAAGATGATGAAAAACATCGTAGCCTTCGGACCGCTCCTGCCTGGAAGAGAAGATACCCTCCATCAGCTGGATGAGTATGTCCTCATCGAAGATCTGATGACCTGTGCAAGAATATATGCCAATGCCATGATCGAATTGGCAAAATAGGGGGCAATGAATGAACAGCAATAACAACAAGCCGGGAAAAAATAAGAATATAAAATTCTATGTCATATATTTTCTCAGCATTCTTGTCATGGTGACCGTATTCAACTACTTCGCCAACGACATCAGAAATCAGAAACAGACGTACAATGAATTCTACACCGCTGTGACTGACGGCAGAGTAAAGTCCATCAAGCTTGACGAATCTCAGAGAAAATTCGAGTATACCATGGTAGAAGGGGATGAGCTTTCCGGGTTTACGCTTTATACCGGCCAGATCAGCAATGATGAAGAGATTACTAAGCTCATTCTGGAAAAGGACATACCGTTTGAAGTGGCTACAGTTCAGGTGGCCAACCCCATCATGACCATCCTTCTTTCATGGATTCTTCCCCTTGGACTTCTGCTCTTTTTAGGAAACTATATTCTAAAGAGCATGGACAAGCGCGGCGGCGGAATGATGTCTCTTGGAAAAAGTACAGCAAAGCTTTATGAGAGCGATACCGGCGTCACCTTCAAGGATGTGGCGGGTCAGGAAGAAGCCAAGGAGTCGCTCATTGAGATCGTGGACTTCCTGCACAATCCCAAGAAATATGTCTCCATCGGAGCAAAGCTTCCCAAAGGAGCGCTCCTTGTAGGACCTCCAGGTACCGGTAAGACGCTTCTTGCTAAAGCTGTTGCCGGTGAGGCCAAAGTGCCTTTCTTCTCCCTGTCCGGTTCGGCATTTGTAGAAATGTTCGTGGGTATGGGTGCGGCAAGAGTCAGAGATCTTTTCAAGGAAGCCATGGCCAAAGCCCCATGTATCATCTTCATCGACGAGATCGATGCCATCGGTAAATCAAGAGAGACCGGCGGATATGGCGGTAACGACGAAAGAGAACAGACACTGAATCAGCTTCTTGCTGAGATGGACGGGTTTGACTCCTCCAAAGGTATCGTTCTTCTGGCGGCGACAAACAGACCTGAAGTTCTTGACAAGGCACTACTAAGACCAGGCAGATTCGACAGAAGAATTATCGTTGATGCACCGGATCTTAAGGGCAGAGAAGCCATTCTTAAGGTGCATTCCAAGGATGTCAAGATGGGAGACGATGTCAATCTTCTTGAAATCGCAAAAGGAACCCCTGGAGCCGTAGGCGCAGACCTTGCCAATATGATCAATGAAGCGGCGCTTCGTGCAGTCAAAAACGGAAGAGCTTTCGTTATGCAGGAAGATCTGCAGGAATCCATTGAAGTGGTCATTGCAGGTCAGCAGAAGAAAGACAGAATCATGTCCCCTAAGGAAAAAAGAATCGTCGCCTTCCATGAAATCGGTCATGCGCTGGTTGCGGCAATGCAGAAGAATACCGATCCGGTCATGAAGATCACCATCATTCCAAGAACCATGGGATCCCTCGGATATACCATGCAGGTACCGGAAGATGACAAGTATCTCATGAGCAAAGACGAAATGCTTACAGAAATCGCCATACTCTTTGGCGGACGTGCAGCGGAAGAAGTGGAGTTTGACTCTATAACCACGGGTGCATCCAACGATATAGAAAGAGCCACCAATATGGCCAGAAGAATGGTCACACTCTATGGAATGAGCGAAAGCTTCGATATGATGGCGGCTGAATCCGTGAGAAATCAGTACCTTGACGGCAGAACAGTACTTTCAGTAAGTGACCGTACTGCAGCAAAGGTTGACGAAGAAACGCTGAACATCATCAAGAGCTGTCATAAGAAGGCCATCGGGATTCTTGAAGAACACCACGAGCTCATGAGAGAACTCGCTGAGATCCTGCTGGATAAGGAAACCATAACAGGAACCGAATTCATGCATGTGGTACGCCAGTATATGGGTGAAGACTTCGGTCTGTCAAGAGCCGAGAAGAAATCCCGCGAAGATGAGCTGGAAGCGGAAAAGGCAAACGATGAAGCGGAAATCATCCATGTGGAAGAAGAACCTTCAGCACCGGCTTTTATCGATGAAAAAACTGAAACAGAAGAAACTGATACTGAAGAACCTGGAACTGTTTCTGAGAATGATGGAGACGAAGACAGAACGATATAAGTGTATAGCCGTAATCCCATGGATTGCGGCTATGCCTTTGGAGGAATAAATGAAAGAATTCAATTTAGATTTAGCTCCTGAAGAGCTTAAGAAAGAGAAGGATTATCTTTCAAGGGTCATGGACATGATCATGGAAGATATTCTGAAAAATACAGACAAGAAGAAAACAGTCTATGACGAGATCGTTGAATACAGGAAGAACATACTGGATGAGTATCGTTCCGATGAAGACAAGCAGATTGACTTCTTTGACCACAACCGGTTTATCCAGGAAGAATCCTTCAAAGCGGTAGAAAAAAGACTGCTGGAGCTTACTGAGCTTCACAGTACGCCTTACTTCGGTAAGGTCGGGTTTTCCGAAGATGGTGGAGACAATGAGGAAATCTACATCGGAAAGTACGGTCTGGTGGACGAAGAACACTATGAGCCTCTTGTCATCGACTGGAGAGCGCCCATCGCCTCACTGTTCTACAAGGGAACTGTGGGAAGAGACAAGTACAGAGCGCCCATGGGCGACATTGAAGTGGACATCAGTCTGAGAAGACAGTTCCTCATCAAAGATGGTGTCATCAGAGGCGTGTTTGATACGGAAACCGACGTCCGGGACGAGATCCTTCTGGAAGTGCTTTCCTCCAATGCCGGAAAGAAACTGAAGGACATCATCATGACCATTCAGGAAGAGCAGGACAGGATCATCAGAGAAAAAAGGGAAGGCGTGCTTGTGGTCAACGGGGTTGCGGGCAGCGGAAAGACCACCATCGCTCTTCATAGAACGGCCTATCTTCTCTACAACTACCGTGCACTGCTTGAGAACAAAGTGCTGATCCTGGGACCGAACAATATGTTCATGGACTATATTTCCCAGGTGCTTCCATCACTGGGTGAAGGCGGCGTGCATCAGGATACGTTCAAGGACCTTGCGCTGAAGCTTCTCGATTTCGACGGAGCTGTATTCATGGGCGAAGACTATACCGAAGCGCTCATCGGCGGAGACGAGGAGCTTGTGGAAGACGCAAGGAAAAAGAGAAGCCATGAGTTCAAGGATGTACTGGACCTGAAAATCGAAGAAACGGAAAAGACCTACTATGAATATAAAGACATCGAGTTTCTCGGGAAGTCCATACTGACCAAAGCGGAAATGGAAAAAATGCTCCTTCAGGACTTTAAATACATGCCGTTTTTCAAAAGGGCAAAAAGACTGAAGAGAATTCTTGTGAAGAGACTGAAAGAGGTCAGAGACGAAAGGCGCTTTGCCATCGATAAGAAGTATGACGAGATGCTCGCCAAAATGTCCAAGGATGACTACAATATGGTCAAGAGCATGAGAAAATCTGAAATCAGGGAGCTTGTAAGGCTTGTCTCATTAAAGAGAGAAGAGTTCAGAGAACTTTCTGAAGGGGATTATCTGAGAGGATACCATGAGCTGAAGAGCTTCGCTTTTTACACAGAAGCGGACATCGCGCCTATGCTCTATTTCAAGCATAAACTCCACGGACTGAAGCTGCCTTTCCAGGTGAATCATCTGGTTCTGGACGAAGCTCAGGAGTATTCCCTGATTCATTATGAGACGCTAAAAGACATCACCGGCTGCAGTTCATTTACTGTCGTGGGAGACACCAATCAGATGATTCTTGAGGGCGAGAGCGCCATGTATGATCTGAAGTCCGTGTTCAGCGATGTCAGGCATTATGATCTCAAGAAGAGCTACAGATCGACCTTTGAAATCATGGACTTTGCCAACCGCTTTCTGGGCAGTGAAAAGATCGTCCCTCTGGTCAGAAACGGAAGCCCCGTTGAGGAACATAAGGACATTACACTTGAGGAGACACTGGATCTTATCGTCTCAAAGGTTGAGGAGTATAAAAACAGAGATCTTGACAGCATCGGCATCCTGACAAGAGATATGAATACCACAAAAGAGCTTTATCAGCTGCTGAAGAAGAGAATCAATGTGAAGCTCATCGACAGCGAGGATGCGCTCCTTAAGGGTGATCTCTACATCATGCCTTCCTACTTTGCAAAAGGTCTGGAATTTGATGGCGTCATCATGGCGGAAAAGGCGGGCGAAGAAGGACAGGATCTTATCCGCTACATCATGGCAACTAGAGCCCTCCACAGACTGACAAGAGTGACTTACTTGGACTCCATGGTCTACTAGAAGAGCATATAAACAGAAAGAGCAGGTTATTTCGGATCCCTACGGGTCTCCAAGATAACCTGCTCTGTTTTTATGTTCTATAATATGGCCACATCAAGATCCACAGTGATCATGATTCTTGCTGTCTTGAAACGGCTGCGAAGTCTTCTTTCCAGCTCTTTTCTGATTTCTGTTCTGTCTTTTTCTGTGGTATTTCTGCTGTCTACAACAACTTCAAGTATGATCAGCTCATCCTCGCTGTGTCCGGTGTATCTGAAATCGTGGAAGGAGAGGATATGCGGAATGCCAAGAGCGATTTCACCTACAGTCTTTTTCACTTCAAGATATCTCTCATCAGTGTTGTTGATGGGATCCATGTGGATCACAAGACTGATGTTGAGGTCTTCCCGGATATGCCGCTCGATTTTGTCGATGAGGTTATGGAGCTCCACAAGATTCATATCGTAGGGAACTTCCACATCGATGGTCGCCATGGTTTTGGCCGGTCCATAGTTATGGATCTGAAGGTCATGGACACCATAGATGTTCTCGTAGGAGAGGATCTTTTTCTTGATCTTGTCGGCCAGTTCCTTTTCGGGCTTCTCTCCGAGGATCGGATTTATGGTCTCTAGAGAAAGTCTTAGGCCGGAAAAGATGATGTAGAGGGCAATCAGGACCCCGATGAAGCCGTCCAGCGGCAGGGTGGTGTACTGACTCAAAACTAGACCCATAATCACCACAGAGGTCGTCAGAACGTCACCTATGGCATCCTGAGCAGTAGCCAGGAGTGTGCTGGATTCGATCTTTCTTCCGAGCTTTTTGTTGAAGGCATAGATCAGAAGCTTGAAACTGAGTGAAAGCACGAGGATCATAATGATCATTGGGCTGGACGTTACCGGTCCTGGATTCATGATTCTCTTTACCGAGGAAACCACAAACTGATAACC
>DAMDIS010000014.1:19510-22039 GCA_032100885.1 Proteiniclasticum sp. | reverse complement strand
CCAGTACCGATATGGTCAGTCCTGTAAGATACTCGATTCTTCCGTGACCGTAGGGATGCTCTTTATCCGGTTCCTTATTGGCCATTTTAAATCCGATGATCGTAATGACTGATGAAGCGGTATCGGTCAGGTTGTTGAAGGCATCGGCGATGAGCGCGATACTGCCTGTTGTCAGCCCGAGGATTCCCTTGACTGCAAATAGAATGAAATTGAGGCAGATACCGAGCGATCCCGAAATCTTGCCGATCCTTTCTCTTTCCTTTGCCATATTGAGATCTCTGCCTGAGACGATTTTGTCGATCAGTCTGCTTATCACGATGAATTCCTCACTTTTCATGTTGCTGTATGAATGAATTTTAGAATTCATTATAACACAATTCACCAGATTTGAGCGTCTGTTCTTTCTGCTTTTTCCAGGCACAAGAAAAAATCATTGTCAGAAAACAGCAGTAAATTGCAAAAACCTTCCTTTTAGGATGTTCGTGGCGCTCAAATGCATGTTAGAATAGAGATAACGTTGAAATTTTGGAGGAGAACAAATGGAAGAGAAAAAGCTGGCGCTGGAACTTATAGATTTTCTTCATGAATCCTCTACAGCCTTTCAGGCAGTAGAAGTGATGAAGAAGAGCCTGACTGAATCAGGATATCAGGAAATCGAGGGCGAAAAGAAATGGAGCCTGAAAGAAGGGGACCGGGTTTTCTACACAAAGAACGGTTCATCCCTTTTTGTTGTACAGATCGGTGAAAATCCTCTTGAAGGCGGATTCAAGATGGCAGGAGCCCATACCGATTCACCTACATTCCGAATCAAGCCCGATGCCGAAATCGTGCAGGACGGATTCCTGAAACTGAATGTTGAAACCTATGGCGGACCGATCCTGTCCACATGGTTTGACCGTACACTTTCTCTTGCGGGAAGAGTAATGGTCAAGGGTGAACACATCTTGAGGCCAAAATCGGTCATGGTTGATTTCAGGAAGCCTGTACTATATATTCCGTCACTTGCCATTCACATGAACAGAAAAGTCAATGAAGGCGTGGAGATCAACAAACAGAAGCATGTCCTTCCTGTCATGATGATGGTGGAGAAGGATTTCGAAAAGAAGGGGTTCCTCAAGAAGATGGTCGCAGAACATCTGGGAGAAGAAGTGGAATCCATACTTGATTTCGATCTATTTGTCTACGAAGCGGAAAAGGGAAGTCTCTGCGGCTTCAATGAAGAGTTCATCTCATCCAAGAGACAGGATAACCTGTCCATGACACACAGCATACTGACAGCCATAAAGAAAGCGGAAGCTTTCTCCGGAATCAATATCGCCGCATTTTTTGACAATGAAGAATGTGGAAGCGCATCAAAGCAGGGTGCAGACTCAACACTACTAAGAGACCTTATGGAAAGAGTGTTTTATGCTCTTGGGGGCACAAGAGAAGGGTTCCTGAAGAGTCTTGAAAGCTCGTTCATGATTTCAGCAGATCTTGCGCACAGTGTGCATCCGAACTACAATGACATGCACGATCCCACAAGCAGGCCGCTCATCAACAAAGGACCGGTCATCAAGATTTCTGCCAATCAGAGATATACATCCGACGCAGACAGCATGAGTGTATTTACAGAGCTCTGCGAAAAAGCTGAGGTACCTTATCAGTACTTTGTCAACAGAAGCGATCTTGCAGGCGGAAGCACCATCGGGCCGATTGGATCCACACATCTTCCTATCAGAACGCTGGATATCGGAAATGCGATCCTCGGGATGCATTCTGTCAGAGAACTGGGTGGAGTGAAGGATCATCTGTATCTGACCAAAGCTCTGGAAGTTTATTTTAACTTAAAATAATTCGAATTGTATTCGTTTTGTCACAGGTCCTGAGATGAAATACTATAAAATTTTAAATAGAAGTTATACGTAGAGGTGAATGAGTTGAAGAAAATCAGAAAAATATCCATGATCACAATCATAGCAGGGCTTACCGTTGCAATATCCGGCTGCAGCTATTTCGGGCTGACTCCTGATATTTCTGAATATATCGATCCGGCACAGGAATCCGTACAGGACAATGAAGCGCTCGCTTCGTATATTGAAGAAGTGAAGCCCGTACTGGAAGCATACTACACAGACGGCAGAACACTTAAGAGTGCAGGGGTCAAAGGCAATGAAGTCAATGTGGAGATTGATCTTGGAGACAGCCCGGATCCTTATGAGGATTTCGAAAAGCTTATGGTCTATGAGACCACAAGAGTAAGCCACAGCATCCTGAACTACAGGGATAATCCTTCGATCAGCCAGATCTACAGGATTAATCTCATTTTCACCGGACAGAAGACTGTGACTCTTTATGGCGCACAGGCCGTTGAAAACGAAGGCAACCGGGATTTCGAAGCACAGACCATACTGGATGCAGTGAAGAGAAAATAGGTCTTATACCATTAAAACAGCCAAGAAAAAGATTCAGCCACGGGGCAGGGTAACCTGCAGTCCATGGCTGAATCTTTTTTCGTTCATAAGTATTTAAAGAGCTGTATTTTCATTA
>DAMDIS010000014.1:17609-19500 GCA_032100885.1 Proteiniclasticum sp. | reverse complement strand
GCTTCAGGAAGGCTTCCTCCGCTTTTCTGTGTTTCTGACCGTATTTTCTGTAGAGCTCGGCTTTTTCCTTCAGACGGACCCTGGCATCGCGAGAGGGGTTTTTTGTGATGTAATCCTTGCAGGCCTCGCTACAGAAACCTTCCTCTTTCTTCTCACAGGCTTCGCATGAGATATGCTGCATGTGGCAGTCATCATTGGTGCAGTTGATGTAGCGGTCCGACTCTGCTCCGCAGTGCACACACTGGGAGACGATGACATCCTCTTCCTGATTGATTTTCACGGATATCCTGTCGTCGAAGACATAGCACTTTCCATCCCAGAGCTTTCCTCTGGTTTCCTCGTCCTGACCGTAGGTCACAATTCCGCCTTCAAGGTGATAGACATCCTTGAATCCCTGATTCAGGAGTACACCGGTCAGTTTTTCACACCGGATGCCTCCGGTGCAGTAGGCGATGACCTTCTTGTCCTTGTGCTCGGAGAGGTTTTCTTCGATCCACTTGGGAAATTCCTTGAAATTTGTGATGTCGGGTCTTATAGCGCCTCTGAAATGTCCGATGTCATATTCATATCCGTTTCAGTTCTCGGCAGAATGCCTTGTGCTCATCTGCGTACTGGACAGGGTCCTTTATGGATGTAAATTTATAGTAAAGCAGTACTCGATATTTCATTTCACTCATCTTCTTTTCTCCGTTTTTATGATGTTCTAAAGTATACCGCATAAATTAGATTTTGTAAATTGCCATAGGATACAATTTAAATTGACAGAAATATTCAGAAGACCGGCCATGAGTGACATATTGGGCAAGATTGTATATAAAAAGAAAAATAACAGGCAAGGATCCCTGTTATCTGATAAACGGGATCCTTGCCTGCAAAAGATTTTATAGATTATGTGAACACTGTCCGGCTGCGTAGCAGTTATGGCATTCTGTTTTCTTTCTTCTCTTTAAAGACCGGATGGCAGTATGCCGCACGTTTCTAATCGTTCCTCGAATACCCACTGATCAGAACGAAAAATCCGATGATTTCAAGAATTATACCACCAAAAAAATAGGCTGTTGAGTCTGTGCCGATTGAAAAGATCAGGATGCTGATGGCTAAACCTGACAAGCCTAATCCAAGGAGCATCTGCTTTATACCATTTACCATCTTGATAGGACCTCCCTAAACATATGAAATATCCATTCTGTTTCTATATTCTATCAGTATATCATTTTCATCAGACAATAGAATAAGAAGATAAAAAATACTCCCATGAATTGAAGCATAATGCTCAATATTCTATGGGAGTAATCTATTCCGGATGTTGTTCAGGTGCTAGTCAACCTTACCTACATCGGTAAGAGACAGGTTGCTGTTATGACTAAGTGCCCATGAAATTCCCCATTCGTTCTGGAAGAGGAGGATGTTTCTGTCTTTAAGGTCCTTGACCAGCCTTGAATCGGATGTGATGTTGATGTTGTCAAGATCGGCATCATCATTTTCGATCCACCTGACGAAGCGGTAAGGCAGGCGGTCGATCTTGATTTCCACACCGTACTCGTTCTTCAGTCTGAACTCGAGCACTTCCATCTGAAGGGTACCTACAACACCGACTATGATTTCTTCCATGCCGATATGAAGCTCTTTGTAGATCTGTATCGCACCTTCCTGAGCCACCTGAGTGACTCCTTTGACGAACTGCTTTCTCTTGATCGTATCCACTGGCCTTACTCTTGCAAAATGCTCTGGAGCAAAGGTAGGGATACCTTCAAACTTGAACTTGTTTTTCGGATCGGTCAGGGTATCACCTATGGAGTAGATGCCCGGGTCGAAGACACCGATGATGTCTCCTGCATAGGCTTCTTCCACAACTTCTCTGTCCTGAGCCAGGAACTGTGTGGGCTGGGAA
>DAMDIS010000014.1:15058-17569 GCA_032100885.1 Proteiniclasticum sp. | reverse complement strand
TTTTTTGAACTTGCCTGAGCAGATTCTGATGAAGGCGATCCTGTCTCGATGCTGAGGATTCATGTTCGCCTGGATCTTGAAGACGAAGGCGGAGAATTCATCGCTGAACACATCGATCTCCTGTCCTTCCGATGTTTCTCTTGGAAGAGGAGGAGAGGTCATTTCAAGGAAGGATTTCAGGAAGGGTTCAATACCGAAGTTTGTGAGTGCGGATGCGAAAAACACCGGACTCAGATTACCCTTCAGAACTTCCCCCATGTCGAACTCATTTCCAGCCATATCCAGAAGTTCGATATCGTCCTTCAGCTGGTCATGGAATGACTCTCCGATAAGGTCAACAAAGACCGGGTCGTTTACAGAACCCCTGACGGAGTTGACCGTGCTCTGTCCATGCTTACCTTCAGACGAGAAGACCTGAATGCTGCTTGAGGCTCTTTCATAGACACCTCTGAAATCCTTGCCAGAGCCGATAGGCCAGTTCATGGGATAGGTCTTTATGCCAAGCTCGTTTTCGATATCTTCCATGAGCGCAAAAGGATCTTTGGCCTCTCTGTCCATCTTGTTGATGATGGTGAAGATCGGGATGTTTCTCAGGGAGGCGACATTGAATAGCTTTCTTGTCTGATCCTCGATACCCTTGGCCGCATCCACGACCATAACTGCAGAGTCTGCTGCCATGAGGGTTCTATAGGTATCCTCGGAGAAGTCCTGATGGCCTGGAGTATCCAGGATATTGATGCAGTAGCCGTCATAATCGAACTGCATTACTGAGGATGTAACGGAGATACCTCTCTGCTTTTCGATTTCCATCCAGTCTGACACGGCATAATTCTTCGCTTTTCTTGATTTTACGGATCCTGCAAGCCTGATGGCTCCTCCGTACAGGAGAAGTTTTTCGGTCAGGGTTGTCTTACCGGCATCTGGATGAGAGATGATGGCAAAGGTCCTTCTTCTTTCTATTTCTTTTCTTAATTCTTCCACGGGTATCCTCCAATTGTTTCTATTCATATGGAATTCATTCTCAGAATGAATTTTTACAGACATAATTTGCCGGTCTCGTTCTTCATCAAGGCCAGACCTCCATGTTTCAAGACCAATTATATATTATAATTGATAATCAAAGATTATACTACATTTTTCCGCAAAGGTGAATGGCTGAGAATGGTATGAAAGTGGCGTGAGACCCAGAACAACCAGATATTATTAATAAAATGTTAATCGAAGTATTACTCAATTATATACAAACTGGGGTATAATGAATACAATTAACAACGGAGGAATGAGATGATCAAACTAGTAGCAATTGATATGGATGGAACGCTGCTTTCATCTGCACACAATGTCAGTCCATTAAACCGGAAAGCCCTGAAGATCGCCAACGACAAGGGAATAAAAGTTGTTCTTTGCAGCGGAAGAAGAATACACAATCTGCTTGATTATGCGAAGGAACTGGGAATAGACGGTGATGAAGGGTTTGTTGTCGGCAACAACGGTGCAGGAGCAATGAGAATCGGAGACAATAAAGTCGTGTATAAGAAATTTCTCACTGCGGTGGAGGCGAAAAGAATCGCTGAGGTCTGTGACAGAGTAAACGCCAATTACACGGTTCATACCTTTGATGCGGCCATTTCACCCCGGGACAATATTTACTCGAAATATGAGGCAGGCCTTAATGGTATCGATCTGACCATCATGCATCCGAAGACGCTTTCGGATGAAACCATGGTAACGAATATTCTGGTTCTTGATGAAGCGGAGATTCTTGATGGTTATGAAAAAACCATCATGGACGCCTTTTCGGATAAGTACAGAATCATACGGACGATGCCCATGTATCTGGAAATCATGAAGAAAGACGTCAGCAAATTCAGTGGAATCATGGCTGTGGCCGAGCTGTTCGGCATCCTAGATAATGAAATCATGAGTATCCAATGATCTTGAGATGATCACCTATGCAGGCATCGGAGTAGCCATGGGCAATGCACAGAAGACAGTTAAAGATGCTGCGGATTACATTACCCGAAGCAATGACGAAGACGGCGTGGCATATGCGATGAACAGATTTCTGAAACTCGAAATGAAAGAATTTACACATGAGGAGGTGGAGTATGAATAAACATAAAACCTTAAAATTTATATTCAGCGTGATCCTTCTGATCTTCATCATGCCGATACTGAGCGCAGAAGCTTCAAACAGATATTACGAAGTGAATGAGTTCAATATTACCGTTGATATCCTTGAAAACGGTGATGCGGTCGTTATGGAGGAGATCACCTATGATTTTGATGGAGACTTCAACGGTATCCTGAGAGCCATCGATTATGACCGGCCCAGCGGGATTGAAGATCTTACAGTAGGCGTCCTTGAAAACGGAAATATTGTCAGTTTTCAGGAAAGCGGCGGTTCAGGCACTTATGTGTATGAACGGGAAGATATCGGTTCCGAGGCTCAGCTCAGAATTTATGAGCAGTCGAGCGATGAGGAGAAGACCTTCTACATCGGATATACAC
>DAMDIS010000014.1:8509-15048 GCA_032100885.1 Proteiniclasticum sp. | reverse complement strand
ACTGGTTAATGTGGCGGAGAAGTATAATGATATCGGAATTTTCAACAGAAGAATCGTAGATTCAGGCTGGGATATTCCATTAAACAACATCACCATCACCATCACCATTCCGGAGGGTGCCAATAAGGAAGATCTTAAAGTATACGCCCATGGACCTCTGACCGGTGAGAGCGCAATTGTAGACAATCGGACATTCCGATTCACTGTTCCTTCGGTCGGCGGAGAATTCGTTGAGACACTTGCCATTTTCCCTCCTGAGCTCCTACCCGATTCGAGCAATGTTTTTGCCCAGGATGAACTTCCGACGATTCTTGCAAGAGAACAGCAGCTGGCCGATGAGGCCAATGAAAGAAGAGAGGAAGCGCAAAGAGAAATCGAGGAGCAGAGAAAGCGCGAGGAGCGGGAAAGAACATCCAGACCGTTTTTCGGTGCTGGAATTGCGGCTGCACTTGGAAGCATATTCTTCATGTTCAGGAAGTTCACAAAGGAGCTTGAGCCCGAGTTTATGGGAGACTACTACCGTGAACTGCCTGAGGACTACAGTCCGGCTGTCATGTCCTATCTTCTCTCAAAGGGAAGAACCAAGGATGACGACATTATGGCAACGATTCTGGATCTTGCCAGAAAGAAGGTCATTAAACTGACGCCGGTCAGGACAGAAAGCGGAAGAATCTTCAAAAAAGAAGAAGACACCTTTGAACTGACCTGGCTGAACAAGGAAAAGCTTGATACACTGCTTCCCCATGAAAAGTTTCTGGCCACGTGGTTCCTGGATGAGATCGGAGGAGGCACAAGCCTTGTCATCGATGATCTGGAAACCATCATGAAGAAGCAGAAAGCGGCACTTCAGTTCAAGAAAGACTACGACTACTTCAAGGTGAAGGTCAAGGATACTGCTGAGAAGCAGGGATTCTTCACCGCAAACACACTGCAGGGTGCAAAGACATTTGTTCTACTTGCCGTACTGTTCATCCTTGCAGGAATCATCGGAATATTCTTCTTCGGAAGCTTTATCGCCATCGGCCTTGCGGTACTTGGCGGAGTGCTTCTCATGGGACTTCTGTCCTTAAACTTCATCCGGAAATATACAAGACGCGGTGTCGAACATAAAGCCATGTGGGAAGCCTTCAGGAAATTCCTTCAGGACTTCTCCAATATGAGAGAAGCGGAGATTCCCTCACTGGTCATCTGGGAGCATTACCTTGTATATGCCACATCACTTGGTGTTGCAGATGAAGTGATCGATCAGCTGCCTAAGGTATTCAATGAAGCTGAACTCAGCAATCCTGATCTTACCTACATGGGCGGATACAGAAGCTTCAATAATTTCTATATCATGAACCATTCTTTCGGTAACACGATGTCAAGAGTGAGCTCGGCTGTGAGCTCAGCTCAGATTGCCAATTCCAGCAAATCGTCCGGCGGCGGATTCGGGGGAGGTTTCTCCGGAGGAAGCTCAGGTGGCGGAGGCGGCGGCGGAGGCGGCGGTGCCTTCTAAAACAGTCAAGGGTATGCCACACATGAAAGAGAAGTATTTGAAAATGTAACAAAAGCAAGAGCAGGCGTGCTTAATGCCAAAGGTGTTGAAGCTACAGCCAAAGCCGATGCGGAGCTAACCTCTGCACTGTCTAGACTCCTTGTCACAGTTGAGGCCTATCCTCAGCTGAAAGCAGATCAGAACTTCCTGTCCCTGCAGGCGGAGCTTAAGGATGCTGAAGAAAAGATCAGATACTCCAGACAGTTCTACAATGACACCACAATGAAGTACAACACTGCCATTCAGGTATTCCCGAAGAATATCTTTGCCGGAATCTTCAACTTCACACAGGAACCTCTGTTTGAAGCATCTGAAGCCGACAGAGCAGTTCCAAGAGTACAGTTCTAAAACTGAAAATGCAGAAAATCCTGAAGTGTCCATTGAACGGATGCTTCAGGATTTCTTTTATACCGCACCTTATTTTGAATCTGCCGTATTGGTCATTTTGACTGAAAGTGCGGATATTTCAGTACCATACTAACTCATACAGATTGGAGTTTCTTTATGAAACAATCATATTATTAACGTATTATTCATTTTTATACATTGATAAGTCATTGACAGAATTTTTGATATCGTTTAAGATTAATTCAAATACATGGATTGTTACTGGTAAACAGGCAAGACCGAGATACATGCAACTCTGTTGCTTTGTTTCTTTGGTCTTTTTTTTATACTGTGGCCGCAGAGTCTGTGGATCGGTGATGAGATATGCATTGAACTTATTAATCATTATTTATTAAAGGAGGACTAATCATTATGATGAAGTATCTACAGAAACTCGGTAGATCGCTCATGCTTCCCGTCGCAGTACTTCCCGTCGCTTCGATACTTATGGGTATCGGTTACTGGATCGACCCAACAGGCTGGGGTGGCGGAAGCCCGATCGCCGCATTCCTGATCAGTGCCGGTGGAGCCATTATTGATAATATGTCTATACTATTTGCTGTGGGTGTCGCTTTAGGTATGTCCAAAGATAAGGATGGTTCAGCAGCACTTGCAGGACTTGTCGCTTTCCTTGTGGTAACAAAGCTGTTGTCACCTGGAACAGTCGCTCAGCTGACACAGGTCGCTCCAGAAGCGGTCAATGTTGCCTTTACCAAGATTGCCAATCAGTTTGTGGGTATCATCTCCGGACTTGTTGCAGCCGGTATGTACAACAGATTCTCTCATGTACAGCTGACACCTGCACTTTCCTTCTTCAGTGGTAAGAGGCTGGTTCCGATCATGACATCCTTTGCCATGATTCTTGTGTCCGCAGTACTCTTCTTCGTATGGCCAGTCGTTTACTCAGGACTTGTAGCATTTGGTACAACCATTTCAGAAATGGGAGCAGTTGGCGCAGGTATCTACGGATTCTTCAACAGACTGCTGATTCCAACAGGTCTGCATCATGCACTGAACTCAGTATTCTGGTTTGATGCCATTGGTATCAATGATATCGGTAACTTCTGGGCAAGTACTGGTACACCAGGAATCACCGGAAGATACCAGGCTGGTTTCTTCCCAGTAATGATGTTCGGTCTGCCAGCAGCAGCCCTTGCAATGTATCATACAGCTAAGGACAACAAGAGAAAGGTTGCAGGCGGACTTTTACTTGCAGCTGCAGTATCCTCATTCTTCACAGGTGTTACAGAACCTATGGAATTCGCATTCGTATTCCTTGCACCTGGTCTGTATTTCGTACATGCACTTCTAACTGGTATTTCTGTATTCCTGGCAGCTCAGTTCCAGTGGATCGCAGGTTTCGGTTTCAGCGCAGGATTTGTTGATTACTTCCTGAGCCTTAGAATGCCGCTTGCTGTGAATATACTGATGCTTCTCCCACTTGGCCTTATCATGGGTGCCATCTACTACTTCGTGTTCAGATTCCTGATTACAAAGCTGGATCTTAAGACACCTGGAAGAGAAGACGATGACACAACAGAAGGCGAAGGCGTAGTATTAAACAAAGATACAAACTTCAGCGCTCTAGCAGCTCAGATCCTTGCTGGACTGGGTGGAAAAGAAAATATTGAATCCCTTGATCACTGCGTAACTAGACTAAGAATGGAAGTCAAAGACAACCTTCAGGTAGATGAAGCAAAGATCAAGAGAGCCGGAGTGGCAGGTATCATAAGACCATCTAAAACAAGTGTACAGGTCGTCATAGGACCTCAGGTGCAGTTTGTTGCAGATGAAATGAGAAAGCTTCTCTAAAAATCGAAGAACTGGCGGTCATCCTTCGGGCTGACCGTCTTTTTCTTCGGCTTTTTTCTGGGGTGTCAGTATGATTATGTTCAGGCACTAGAGATATCTTCTAGGAAAAACCTGAAATTCAATCTATAATGGAATCAAGAGATTTTTGGAGGCTAATCATGAAGATTATCAAGGTATTCAACAATAATATCGTTGCAACCCAATCGGATCATGGCCAGGAGATGATCCTTACAGGTTCAGGACTGGGTTTTCAGAAGAAAGTGGGAGATAAGGTCGAAGAATCACGCATCGAAAAGGTCTATGAAGTTTTAGATGACAGCAGGGACCGGTTTTACAGACTTCTTGGTGATACACCTATGGAGCTTATCAATGCTACTGAAAGAATAAGAAACAGAGCAAAGGAAGAACTTGGGATACAGATGACCGTCAATGCTCTTGTGGGGATGATCGATCATATCACCTATGCTGTGGAAAGAAAGAAAAAAGGCATGGAAATTCCTAACCTTATGCTTCATGAAATAAGGAGTCTATATGGAGAAGAATACAAGGTAGGAATGGAAGGGCTGGATTTCATCGAAGAAGCTACAGGCGTACGGCTTTCTGAACATGAAGCCGGATACATCACCATGCATATGGTCAATGCTTCACTAGGTGAGAATAAAGAGAGCATTTCCAAAATATTTCTGTTTACCAATGGAATTGTAGAAATTATTGAAGAAGCGTTTGATTTTGATTTCAGTGAGGATGAAATATCCCTTGCAAGGCTGAATGCGCATCTGAAGTTCCTGGCCAAAAGGATCCTTCTGAATCAGCCCAGTACAGAAGACCAGGTTGATGAGTTCTATGAAATGTTTCTGAAGAAGGACAGACGATTTAAAAATGTTGAAAAGAAGATCAAGGCTTTTGTCAGTAAGTTCTTCAGCCATGAACTGACCATGCAGGAAATGGTCTATCTCATGGTCCATATGAACAAGGCGATTACGAAATGATCTACAGACTGACACGTCTCAAGAATCGTATACTGAACATCAGTCAGAGGCTTGGCAAGTCACTTATGCTCCCTGTTGCTGTACTTCCTGCAGCAGCCATCCTGGTCGGGCTTGGCTACTGGATGGATCCCACAGGATTTGGAGACAGTACACTTATTTCAAGAGTGCTCGTACAGGTGGGACTGGTCATCCTTGAAAATATACCGATCCTTTTTGCAGCCGGTGTCTCGCTTGGTATGGCCAAGGAGAGAGACGGGGCAGCTGTTTTATCCGGCGTCCTCGGATATCTCGTTGTCGTAAGGATGCTTTCACCGGAATCTGTGGCTCTTTTCAGAGGGATCCCTGTATACCAGGTGAGCGATGCTTTCTACAGCATCGGTAACCAGTTTACAGGGATTCTGTCCGGTCTCGTGGGTGCACACATCTTCAACAGATTTTCGGAACTGAAGCTCCCTGAAGGATTCAGCTTCTTTGCCGGTAAAAGGTCTGTTCCCATCATCAGCACACTAATCATGGTTCTTGTGAGCATCGTCCTCTACGGTATATGGCCGCTCATGTATGAACTGCTTATCGTATTCGGAACAAGAATCAGCTCCCTCGGTGCCCTTGGTGCAGGAATCTACGGTTTTCTCAACAGACTGCTCATCCCTCTGGGGCTTCATCATCCGCTGAACTCCGTCTTCTGGTTTGACGTCATCGGCATCAACGACATCGGTCATTTCTGGAAGTCTACAGGCGTTTATGGCGAAACCGGAATGTATCTTGCAGGATACTTCCCCATCATGATGTTTGGTCTTCCTGGTGCCGCTCTTGCCATGTCAAGAACAGCCACCAGAGGACAGATCCGGAAAACAAGGTCATTTATGGGCACATCGGCCTTCGCTTCATTTCTCACAGGAATCACCGAGCCTCTGGAGTTTTCCTTTATGTTTGTCGCACCAAGGCTCTACTTTCTCCATGCGGTCTTTACTGGGCTATCTCTCTATCTGGCCGCCAGGTTCAAGTGGATTGCGGGCTTCAGTTTCAGTGCAGGTCTCACCGATTATCTGCTCAGCATGAAGGTGCCCATGTCCAGAAATATGGGCATGCTCCTGGTTCTGGGTGTATTCTTTTTCTTTCTTTACTATTTCTCCTTCACTTTTTTCATCAGGAAGTTCAACATCCTGACACCGGGAAGGGAACTGAAGAAGGTGAAAAGAGAGGAGGAGAGCAATCTTTATACTGCGGACTTCAAAAAACTGGGCAGGAATATCCTGAAGGCCTGCGGTGGAAAAGAGAACATCATCTCTCTTGATTCCTGCATCACAAGGCTGAGGCTTGAAGTGAGCGATCCGGAAGCCGTGAACGAGAAAAAGCTTAAGGCGATCGGTGCCATGGGCGTATTCAAGCAGGGACCCTACGTTCAGATCATCATCGGTCCGCAGGTGCACTTTATTCTGGAAGAGATGAAGGTACTTGTAAAAGACAGATAAGCATGAAAAATACATTGTATAAATCAGACAGGCAGGTGCTTAAAAGCACCTGCCTGTTCTAACATATTGATGTCTATTCTATTGATACTTCAGGACGGAAGGGAGAAGTCCGACTTTCTTCTGCATCTTTCTCAAGGTCTTGAGGGCGATGCGGTTTGCTTTCATTGCACCTTCTGTGTAGATCTCTTCAAGTTGGGTCTTGTCGATAAGCAGTTCATTGGCTCTTTTCTGAATCGGTTCAAGCTCTTCTACAATCACTTCAGCCACATATTCCTTGAACTCCTTGTAGCCTCTGCCTTCAAAGGATGCTACGACTTCTTCGGGTCTGACTCCCTTTATGGC
>DAMDIS010000014.1:2794-8499 GCA_032100885.1 Proteiniclasticum sp. | reverse complement strand
CTCCAGGCTGATCATCGGTATTATTGACGATACCTACTGAATCTGTAACCGCTCTGCCGATTTTTCTTCTGATGACTTCTGGCGGATCCAGAACCAGGATATAGGAGTTTTCATTGTCATCGGATTTTGACATCTTCTTTGAAGGATCGGTAAGATCCATGATCTTCGCCGCGTTTTCGGAAATCTTTGCATCCGGAAGGACGAAAGTTTCCGAATAGGCTGAATTGAACCTCTGAGCGATATCTCTTGAGAGCTCTACATGCTGCTTCTGGTCTACACCTACCGGTACAAAATCCGCCTGATAGATCAGGATGTCTGCCGCCATCAGTACAGGGTAGTTGAAGAGCCCTGCTGATATGGAGACGTTCTCCTTCAGCTTGGCTGTTTTATCCTTGTACTGTGTCATTCTTGACAGCTCACCCATATTTGCGGTGCAGGTAAGAATCCAAGACGCTTCAGAATGTGCAGGCACATGAGACTGCACAAAAAGGGTGCTTTTCTTATAGTCGAGACCTGATGCGATATAGATCGCCAGAATCTCCAGTACTCTTTTTCTCAGATGGGCTGGTACCTGTTTCACGGTAATGGCATGCAGGTCAGCTATGCAGTAATAGCATTCGTACTCATCCTGTAATCCGATCCAGTTTTTGATCGCACCTAAATAGTTTCCCAGGGTAATGTCTCCTGAGGGTTTTATCGCACTGAATACAATTTTTCTCTTCTCTTCCACAAGCTTTTCCTCCATGTCTCATAATATATTCTGATGTTTATGATGATGCCCGATCCGCATGGTTTATGCCGGATTCAGACATTATAACCTTTATTATAGCCTTTTCTCATGAAAAAAGGTAGCTACAATGTAACTACCTTCCTAGGATTATCTTCTCTGATTAAGTTTTTCGTTCTTTCTTGCTCTTCTGCAATCAGGACATCTTACTGGCTCATTTTCAAATCCTTTTTCTTTGTAGAATTCCTGCTCACCAACTGTGAATGTGAATTCGTTTCCGCAGTCTCTGCAAATGATTTTCTTGTCTTCCATTTTTTTCCTCCTTAGCAACAGTATTTAATTAGATCTGAGGCTAAGGCCTGGATAACTAAGAAATTACTGTGTCTAAATAATATTACCTTTCGGCATTTTCATTATATCAGATTATTCCCACAAAGGGAATATTGCAGAGCGAAAAAAACGGTCTACTTCATGAACATGTTATGAATTTCATAATGAAAAAGGGTTTTACGTTATGAAGTATATCTCATATCAGAAATTATATTTCTCATCCGCCAAAAAACAGGTCCTTTTGGTTTGACTAAATTTTCGGATAATTATATAATTGAATCATAGTTAAAAGGTTTTCAAGCCAAAAATATCAAGGGAGTGATTGACATGATACAGGTAATTTATGGCAAGAGAGGATCCGGAAAGAGTAAAAAGATGGTATCTCTTGCTAATGAACAGGTCAAAACAACCAAGGGCAATGTTGTTTTTGTAGATGACGACTCTCGTGCAATCCATGAACTGGACAGAGAAATTCGTTTCATCGATGCTGATGAATATGCACTCACAGACTATAGGTCGATTTACGGATTCCTTTGCGGAATCATTTCAACGAATTACGATGTTACCACCATATTTGTAGATGGACTATTTAATGGAATGGACAAAAAAAGCGAAAGCTCCGAGAAAAAAGGGGGGGGATAACGGATGATTTTAATCTGGAATAGGAAAGAAGTTTATGAGGGTGTTTCTGTTCAGAAATTCAATGAGATCCGCAACGTCCTTCGAGCCCATGATATCAGCTACAAGGTAAAGATCAGGGATTCCAGAAGCAGAGCCGGACGAAACAAAGATGAAGAACACCATGCGATGTTTTCCAAGATCTATTCGGTATATGTCCATAGAAGGGACTACGACCGGATCAGAAAGTATATCAGGTAAGATAGAATCAGGGATGAAGGGCATTCATTAAGTTAAGTGTCCGGATTCTCTGTTTTTCTTTGCAGTTTAGAATGTCATGGGATTTTCTGTTTCACAAATCATAGGAAATTAGGTATACTAAGATGTAGTAAAGAAACGTCAGGAGTGAAAAAATGAGTGTATTTGACGAACTAACCAGAAGAGGATATATCAAGCAGCTTACCCATGAGGAAGAAATCAAGAAGGCACTGGAAACAGAAAAAGTCACCTTCTATATCGGATTCGATCCTACAGCTGACAGTCTGCATGTAGGACATTTTATCGCCATGATGTTTATGGCACATATGCAGAAAGCGGGACATGTACCAATAGCTCTTGTAGGAGGAGGAACAGCCATGATCGGCGATCCTTCAGGCAAGACAGATATGAGGTCCATGCTGACCAAAGAAGATATTGAAAACAATATCGTGAAGATCAAGAAGCAGATGGAGAGTTTCATTGATTTCAGCGACAATAAGGCGCTGATGGTCAATAATGCCGACTGGCTGCTTAATCTCAATTACGTGGACTTTTTAAGAGACATCGGAATTCATTTTTCCGTGAACAACATGCTTCGTGCAGAGAGCATCAAGCAGAGACTGGAGAAAGGTCTTTCATTTCTCGAATTCAACTATATGCTGATGCAGGGCTATGACTTCCTCTACCTCAATCAGAATCACAGCTGCACCATGCAGCTTGGTGGGGATGACCAGTGGTCCAATATGCTTGCAGGGATAGATCTTGTAAGAAGAAAAGAAAGAAAGACCGCCTATGCCATGACCTGTACACTTCTGACCAATTCAGAAGGACAGAAAATGGGCAAGACCGTAAACGGTGCGCTATGGCTGGATGCTGAAAAGACTCCGGTATATGATTTCTATCAGTACTGGAGAAACGTGGATGACAAGGATGTTGTAAAATGTCTGAAGCTGCTCACATTCGTTGATATAGACGAGATCGAAAGAATTGAGTCCCTTGAAGGCGAGAACATCAATGAAGCAAAGAAACTTCTTGCCTATGAAGTGACAAAGCTTGTCCATGGAGAAGAAGAAGCCGATAAAGCAAGAAGTGCGGCTGAAGCACTATTTGGCGGCGGTACTGACCTATCTAATGTCCCAACGGTCGAAATCGTAAAAGCTGACCTTGACAAGAGTCTTCTTGAAATCCTCCTTGCAGGTGGAGTATTCCCATCCAAAGCTGAAGGAAGAAGAAACATGGAGCAGGGTGGTGTGAGCATTGATGATGCAAAAATCACCGACATCAGCCATAAGATTAAGGAAGAGGATTTTAAGGACAACTACCTCCTTGTGAAAAAAGGAAAGAAAAAGATCTACAGAATCCTCATTACAGACTAATGGCACTTTATGCGATATCAGATCTGCACCTATCACTCAGTGGTGATAAACCCATGGACATATTCTCCGAAGACTGGAAGGAGCATGATGTGAGAATCAGAGAAAACTGGCTGAAGAAAATCAGGGAAGAGGATACAGTGCTTCTTGCAGGAGATCTTTCCTGGTCCATGAATATGGCATCAGGAAAAGAAGAACTGGATTTTGTGGCGAATCTTCCCGGAAGGAAGATCCTCATCAAGGGAAACCATGATTACTGGTGGGGCAGCATCAAAAAACTCAACAGCATGTATGACAATATGGATTTTATCCAGAATAATTTCTTCACCTATGAAGATTATGCCATCTGCGGAACAAGAGGATGGGTGCTGCCAGGCAGTGCGCTCTTCAAGGAAGAAGATGAGAAAATCTACAACAGAGAGAGCATGAGGCTTAAAATGTCGCTGGATCAGGCAAAGAAAGCCGGTTATGATAAAATCATAGTCATGATCCACTATCCGCCGGTCAATGAAACATTCAAGGATTCTGTATTTACGGATATTTTTGAAGAATACAACGTGGAAAAAGTGATCTATGGACACCTTCACGGAAAGTCCCTTCAAAGAGTGATGACAGGTTACAGAAAGGGAGTGGAGTATCTTCTGACTTCCTGTGATTATATCAATTTTGACCCGATTACCATACTCGAATAGACAAGCAGCAGTTTCATTTTCAGATTGAGTCACCAGAAACAGGTTCACCCTGAGGTGATCAGAAAATTTTGGAGGTATATAATGTACAACAGTAATGACGCCCTTACCATCAATACCATCAGAGCACTGTCCATCGATGCAGTAGAGCAGGCAAACTCAGGTCATCCTGGACTGCCCCTTGGTGCAGCTCCATTTGCTTACGTACTCTGGGCTAAGAACATGATGCATAACCCGAAGAATCCTAAGTGGTTCAACCGTGACAGATTTGTCCTGTCAGCAGGCCACGGCTCAGCTCTTCTTTATTCACTTCTTCATATGTCAGGCTATGGCCTTGAGATGGAAGAGATCAAGAACTTCAGACAGTGGGGATCAAAGACTCCAGGACATCCTGAGTATGGCCATACAGTGGGCGTAGAAGCCACAACAGGACCACTTGGACAGGGTGTTGCCATGGCTGTCGGTATGGCAGTGGCAGAAAGCCATCTGGCTGCAAAGTACAACAGAGAAGGCTTTGACATTGTCAATCACTATACCTTCGCACTATGCGGAGATGGAGACCTCATGGAAGGTGTTTCTGGAGAAGCATCCTCATTTGCCGGACATCTTAAGCTTGGCAGACTCATCATGCTTTATGATTCAAATGACATCTCCCTGGACGGAGATCTGGACAAGTCATTCTCTGAAAGCGTAAAGGAAAGATATGAAGCTTATGGATGGCACTACCTGAGAGTGGAAGATGCCAATGATCTTGATGCAGTAGATGCTGCCATCAAGGAAGCGAAGAGCGTGAAAGACAAGCCTACACTTATCGAAATCAAATCCATCATCGGTATCGGATCACCTTCAGCAGGAACATCCAAGGCGCATGGTGCTCCACTTGGCGCAGAAGGCGTAAAGGTGACAAAGGAATACTTCAAGTATAACCATGAAGCGTTCACGGTTCCTGAAGAAGCTTATGAGACATTCAGAAATCACATCGAAGCGAACGGTGTGAAGGAAAACAAGACCTGGGACAGTCTCTTTGCAGACTACAAGAAAAAGTATCCTGAGCTGGCTGGAGAACTTCTTGATGCCATAGACGGAAAGCTTCCAGCTGACCTGACAAAGGATATGCCTACTTATGAAGCGGGTAAAGGCGTAGCCACAAGAAATGCATCAGGAGAAGCAATCAACTTCTTTGCGAAGAAGCTTCCTTCACTGTTTGGCGGATCAGCCGACCTTGCTGGTTCAAACAAGACTTCCATTACTGGAGCGCTGGATTATTCCGCAGCTAACCCTGAAGGAAGAAACATCTGGTTTGGTGTAAGAGAATTTGCCATGGGTGCAATGATGAACGGACTGCACCTTCATGGAGGACTAAAGGTATTCGGAGGAACATTCTTTGTGTTCTCGGACTACGTAAGACCTGCCATCAGACTGTCAGCGCTTATGGGACTGCCTGTCACTTATGTATTTACCCATGACAGTGTTGCAGTAGGTGAAGACGGCCCGACTCATGAGCCGATAGAGCATCTGCCATCACTTAGAGCAATGCCTAATCTGTCTGTGATCAGACCTGCTGATGGAAATGAAACCTACGCAGCATGGAAGATTGCACTGGAATCAGAAAAGGTGCCTACAGTTCTGGCATTATCCAGACAGAACCTCACAACACTTCCTGCAACAGCAGAGCAGGCAGTAGCAGGAGTCAAGAGAGGAGCTTATATC
>DAMDIS010000014.1:0-2784 GCA_032100885.1 Proteiniclasticum sp. | reverse complement strand
TTCCGAAGTACCTCTGGCTTATGAAGCTCAGCAGGAACTGAAGAAAGAAGGAATCGACGTTGCTGTCATCTCCATGCCTTCATGGGATCTCTTCGAGAAGCAGGACAAGGCATACAAGCAGAGCGTATTGAACCCTGCAGTCAGAAAGAGACTGGCCATTGAACTGGCTAATCCTCTTGGATGGGAAAGATACGTGGGAGACGAAGGTAAGATTCTCGGAATCGATACTTTCGGTGCATCCGCTCCTGGAGAAGTTGTTATGGAGAAGTTCGGATTCAGCGTACCTAATGTGGTGAAGCTGGTCAAAGAGCTTATAAACGAATAAAATAAAAATATTAAAGGAGTCGTTGCAGAACCAGATTAACTAGTTTGCAACGACTCCTTTCTCTCTTTTAAGCGTTATTGTTTAGCATAAGTCATTGGTTTTATCAGTCCTGGATTTCAAATTCCGAGCTGACATAATACGCGTCTTTTCCCGGAACGTCCTTTCCTGTGATGTCCGTTTCAGTGAGATTAAATTCCATGATCACACGATAAGTGCCTTCAATCATATCGATCATGTTGTCTCTACTGATCCAGAGTTTCTCCTCATTTCCAGGTTCAATCATAGTGATATAGGCCGGCGCTTCCGCAATGGCCTGGATTCTTTTCCATCCTCCGGACGTTTTAAGTTCGATCCTATGGTTTCCGCCAAACCAGATGACTTCATCGGTTTCATTTCTGATGAGGTAACTCTCTGGGTTGATCTCTTTCTCCAGGTCAAGAAAGACATCGGGGTTTGTATTGATTTTGTCTTCAGGGATGACAAAACCTTCACCATAAAAGATCTGGTCTTGAGCTGCCTGTGACGAATCTGGAGGAGCTGTGTCGGTAACCGGTGCTGATGTCACAGGTTCAGACGGAGGGGGTGTTGATGTATCTTCAGGCTGAGTCGGCATGCTGCATGCTGCTGTTAAGCTGAGAAATAAAGTGCAGATAAGAAGAGAAATTTTCTTCATAACTTTCCTCCTAGGTATACATAATTAATGATTATATTATATATCTTCTGTTTCAAAAAATAGTAACAAAAAAAAACAGTATATTGAATATTAAGCCTGCGATAGATACGTACAAAGTAAAAGATTTGACTTTTAGTTAGGTACCTAATATAATAAAGAGAGATTAAGTTAGGTACCTAACTAAAAGGAGTAATGAATGATGATGGAAAAAAGCAGGATTAAAAGTGAATATGATGTCCTAGGCAGTGCCATGAAACTTGTCAGAACCATGAAGAGAAGAGAAAGACCAGAAGGTGGTGCCTCACGAGGAATGATGAGGCTTCTTGCCGTTCTCTCAAAAAATCCTGGTATTTCACCGAAGGAGCTTGCAGAGCATCTGGAAATCAGACCTGCGTCTCTTAGCGAGCGGATCAGGAAACTGGAAGAGGAAGGAATCGTAAGAAGAGATACAGACGAAGGTGATCTTAGAAGAATCAAAGTGAGCATTATGCCACGCGGTGAAGCCATTTTAAAAGAAACTCGAGCCATGAGAGAAGAAGACAGGAAACTGATCACTGAAGTGCTCACTGAAGAGGAGCAGAAGATGTTCTGCCAGATCAGTGAAAAGCTTGTAAACGTCATGGAAAGTATAAGAAAGGAAGATCATTAATGCCCTATAACGGAATGAGAGGAAGCAGAGGATACCTTACGGAGGAAGAAAAGAAAGACACTCCCAAAATATCTGTCACTTTTCTAAAGAGAGTCTTCAGCTATCTTGTGCCCTATAAAGGGTACCTGCTGCTGAGCCTGACCGCCATTGTTGTTTCATCCCTGTTTGGTATACTCCCTACAATCATCACAGGGAAGATCATTGATGAAGGGCTCCTTCAGGGGGATCTTGACCGTCTTGTGATGCTCCTTCTGAGTTCACTGGGTGTTCTGATCGTCTCCAATCTTATCGGTGTTGTGGAAAGTTACCTCAACGTACTCATTGCCGAGAACATTACAAGCGATATGAGGAGCAGAATGTATGCTCATCTTCAGAAGCTGTCCCAGAGGTTTTTTACAGGCACGAAACAGGGAGACATCTTGACCCGGATGACCAGCGACATTTCAGGGGTACAGAGCGTCATCACCGGAACGTTTTCGAATATCGTAAAAAATATCGTCACTCTGACAATTGCGCTGATCACGATGTTTTCGAAAGATCCGGTCCTCGCTGTTGTGGGTATGGTCATCGTTCCACTCTTTATCCTGCCCACCAAAAAAGCGGGTAAAGTCAGGTGGAACCTGACTATGGAATCGAGAAAGCACAGTGATGAAATCAGCCAGATTCTGAATGAAACTTTAAGTGTAAGCGGGCAGGCACTATCCAAGCTCTTTGTGAAAGAAGAGTATGAGTTCAATAAATATGAAGCGGCCAACAAGAAGATGGTGAAGCTCAACATCAGGGAAAGTATGGCCGGCAGAAGGTTCAGAGTCGTCATGGCTGTATTTACGAGCATGGGACCCATGCTCATCTACCTTTTTGGCGGGATTCTCATCATAAAGTACGGCAGAAGCAGCCTGTCCATCGGAGACATCACAGTCATGGTGGCACTACTCGGCAGGATGTATGGACCAATCAATTCGCTCTTCAATATCCAGGTGGATCTCATCCGATCCATGGCGATTTTTTCAAGGATATTCGAGTATTTCGATATCCCTGTGGAGGTGTCCGAAAGAGAAGATGCTCTGGAACCATCCCTCTGTCTTGGTCAGCTCAGTTTTAAGGAGGTATCGTTCCATTACGAAGAAAACCAGCCCA
>DAMDIS010000013.1:25146-29145 GCA_032100885.1 Proteiniclasticum sp. | reverse complement strand
TGAAGACGGCATCTATGATGGAAGAGAATACCTGATTCTCCCGGAAATCACCGATCATCATAAGGAACAAGCCGAAGTGAATCTCAGTCCTTCAGACTATCTCCTGAAATATGATGACCTCATCGAAGGAGAATTTGAGCAGAAAAAGCTGAGAACTCTTCTGGATGAGGAAAACCTTGCAAAGAAGCTCACTAAGATGTACAGAGACGCCAGGCTTCATATCGAGGAATCCGGAGCAAACAGCCTCTTTCTTGCAGTCGGACTTCTTAAGTGGTACGAAAACACCAGAACGACAAAGGAAAGATATGCTCCACTTCTTCTCATTCCTGTGGAATTGAAGAAAAAAGTCGGCAGAAACGCCTACTCCATTTCAGGCAGGGACGAGGACACTCTGGTCAATGTGACCCTGTTTGAAAAGCTGAAACAGGATTTCGGAATTGAAGTGAAGGGTCTTTCTGAGGTGCCTGTGGACGAAAAAGGTGTGGATGTGGTCAAGGTCATGAGCATCGTAAGAAATGCCGTGCTCGGACAGAAAAGGTGGGATGTATCTGACGATGTGCATCTTGGCATCTTCTCCTTCTCCAGATTCATCATGTGGAATGACATCAGAAATCATGGAGAAGAACTGAAAAGAAATAAAGTCATCGCTTCTCTTATGGACGGTAGGCTGTCTTTTGATGCGGAGCAGATCGTGGTAAATGATGTCAGTCTTGATGAGACCATCGCACCTGATGAGATTCTTCTTCCTGTCAGTACAGATTCAAGCCAGCTCCAGGCGGTGAATGCTGCAGTCAAAGGACAATCCTTCGTCCTGCATGGACCGCCGGGAACAGGCAAATCTCAGACCATTACAACCATCATCGCCAATGCTCTTTATCAGGGCAAAAGGGTGCTCTTTGTGGCCGAAAAAATGGCTGCGCTCTCTGTTGTTCAGAGAAGACTTGAGGGCCTGGGTCTCGGGCATTTCTCTCTGGAAGTGCATTCGAACAAGAGCAGAAAAACACAGGTGCTGAAGAAACTGGAAGAAACCACAAAGCTTGTGTCTTCAGGAAAACCTGACTTTACCGGTGAAGCGGAAAGGCTGAAGACACTGAGAAATGAACTGAATGACATTGTAAAGTCTCTATACAGGACTTACACTTCAGGCTTCAGCGCATATGATCTCATGGGCAGACTTGAATCGCTGAGCCATGCCAGGGAAATCGAGGATCTTGAGCTTGACTATGAAAAGCTGACAAAGGAAGATATGGAGAAGCTTTTCCTCATGGGAAGAGAACTGGGTTCCATTTCAGCTGTCATGGGTGAGTATGCCGATGCTCCGCTTAAAGGGCTTGGCATCACAGAATACACTTTCGATCTCAAAAGTCAGGTGGAGAAAGAAATCACCGGTGTGAAAGAAAAGGCGGGTATCCTCGCAGAAATGCTCAGCTCTGCTGCAGACAGGGTGAACATTCAGGCGCCTGAAGAGAAAGATCAGGTGGACAGTCTGTACATGATCCTTCAAAGGGTGATGACCGGAGATTTTCCGCGAAACCTTCTTCTAGATGATGAGGAAGGGAAAATCGTGGAACTTAAAGACATCACCGCTCTTATGGCCAGAAAAAACGAGGTGGAAAATAAGCTGCTTCATTCCTTTGAACCGGCACTATTTCTTCTGGATGAAAACGCGCTCAGAGATCAGTTCCTGCAGGCGGAAGAGAAGTTCTTCCTTTTGAGGGGAATGGCAAAGAAGAAGGTCTTGAGGATACTCTCCCTTCATAAGAAGGGGAGTGAAGTGACGGAAGAGGATGTGATTCCTCTTCTGACTGATCTGTCTGCGAAGAAGGAGCTTGAACGGAAAATCGAAGAAGAGATGCGGAAATCTCCGGATCTCAAGAGGGTGATTGAGGGGAGTGCACAAGACCATCATGAATCGACACTCACCATGCTCATCAAAGAAAAGGAACATATGAAGGCGCTTTTTGCTGCCTTTTCGGAAGCTGACCGGGTCATCCTGAAGCAGCATCTGAATGACAAGGGGGCAGATGATTTCAGTGCGTTCATGAAAGCTTACGAAGCATTCAGTCCTCAGTATGATGCACTTAAAGACAGACTGAATCTGAATGTTGACTCTCTACCGGAACTTGAAGGCAACTGGGCTTATCGGCTACAGGACAGACTGAGCACCTACCTGAATAATCTGGATGATCTGAGAGAATGGATCAGCTACAACAGACTCACCACAAGAGCGAAGGAGAACCATCTCGAACCGATGATCAGAGCCTTTGAAAGTGGCGATCTTTCGGGAAAGAATGCTGAAGATGCGATAAGAAAGAGCATCTATAAAGGCGCGTTTCTATATATTCTTCAGCATGAAAAGGCACTGGAAGAAGTCACGGGAAGAGCCTATCAGGATAAAATCGCATATTTCAGAGAAGTCACTGCACGTTATGAGGAACAGACTCGCGTCAAGGATTCCCGATATGATGAAGGAAGCGAATGGCTCCTCGGAAGTAGGCATACTCCAAAGGGCGATCAGAAGCGGTGGAAGAGGCATGACCCTTAGAACACTGTTTGACAGGCTGCCCAATCTGCTGCCAAGAATCACACCCTGTATGCTCATGAGCCCGTTGTCTGTTGCGCAGTATCTCGGAACATCAAAGGAGTACTTTGACCTTGTCATCTTCGATGAGGCTTCTCAGATGCCTACAGCAGAATCGGTAGGCGCCATGGCAAGAGGCAGGGAAGTCGTCATCGTGGGTGATCCCAAGCAGCTGCCCCCCACAACATTTTTCAGCACTTCAGGGAAAAATGAGGAAGAGGAGGACGGCATCGCAGAAGATCTGGACAATATTCTGGAAGATGCCCTTGCACTGTCCATGCCGGAGACATCGCTTCTCTGGCACTACAGAAGCAGACATGAAAGCCTTATTGCTTACAGCAACAGAACCTACTATGAGAACAGTCTTTATACCTATCCGTCACCTCAGGAGCTGAAGTCGAAGGTCTCATATGAGTACGTGGAAGCGACTTACGGACGAGGCGGAACCAGATCGAATAAAAAAGAGGCAGAAGCAGTGGTTCACGAAATCATGGAAAGACTGAAAGATGAGAAAAGGATGAATGATTCCATCGGTGTAGTCACCTTCAGCATGGCCCAGAAGGACATGATAGAGGATACACTTCAGGAAGCCCTCATCGCATATCCTGAAATCGAAGAGAAAATCATGAAGATGGAGGAACCGGTATTTGTCAAAAATCTGGAGAATGTTCAGGGAGATGAAAGAGACGTGATTCTCTTCAGTATCGGATACGGACCTGATGAGGAAGGAAAGATCACCCTCAATTTCGGCCCGCTTAACCGGGAAAACGGCTGGAAGAGACTGAATGTTGCCATCACAAGATCGAAGAAGGAAATGAAGATCTTCACCAGCATAAAGCCTGAGCATATGGATACATCGAAAACTTCATCTCAGGGCATCCACGATCTTAAAGGATTCCTGGAATATGCAAGACGAGGATCACTTCCTGTGGACCTTGAAGAAGTGAGATCCATGACAGATAAAAATACACTCTCTGATGCCATCAGGAAAGAGCTCGAAGCCTCGGGGCTAAAAGCAGATACCCGTGTAGGCGCTTCCAAGTACAAAGTGGACCTTGCAGTCGTCGATGAACGGAATCCTTCGGAATATCTTCTTGGCATACTCTGCCACGGTGAATCCTACCGCAACGCAAGAAGCGCAAGGGACCGGGATATCCTTCAGGAATCTGTACTTAAGGGTCTCGGGTGGAAGATCCTTCATGTCTATCCCATGGACTGGATGGAAAACAGAGAAAAGGAAATGGACAGAATCCTCGGGAAAGTGAGAAGCCTTTTAAGCGGAAATCCGGGAGAAGAGAAGACATTGCCGGAACCTGGCCTGAAAATCGGAAACCTTGTGAGTAAGAGCGACCCGGAGTTACATTCGGAAACTGCAGAAAAGGGTCTGTCGAGAATTTACGAGGAAGCGAAGTTTCGGG
>DAMDIS010000013.1:23683-25136 GCA_032100885.1 Proteiniclasticum sp. | reverse complement strand
TGAAATCCCTCAGCAGCGAAGAATTCAGAATGCCTAAACATACCAGAGACATTAAAGATGCACTGGTTCGGATCATCCAGGAGGAGTCGCCCATAAGCCTTGACCTGCTCTATCGTCAGACGCTGAAGGCCTTCGGAACAAGAGCCACAGCGAAGAGCATCGAGAGAATCGATAATATCCTCTCGGATATGGGTTATCCCATCACCGATGAGGACGGGAAGTTCTTTATCTACGGTGATGAGCCGGAGCGTGCAGTCACATTTTACAGATATCCGTCAAAAGAATGCAAACGAGAAGGCTCCGATATTCCTTTCAGTGAGATCAGGCTGGCAATAAAGGATGTGGTCATGAGACAGGTCTCGCTGCCGAAGGACATGCTTGCCTCTGAAGTTCAGAAAATCTTCGGTTATGCCCGTGGAAACGAAGAGCTTTCCAAAAGGATTGAAAGTGTGCTTGGACAGGGGAAAATCGAAGGAATCATTAAGGATGAAACGGGAAACTACACAGCAGTTCAGTCATAAATGAAATTTAAGAGAGCACAGCATGTGAAACTGCCTCCACATGCTGTGCTCTCTTTTGCTTTCATTATACTTCGTCTCTTACAACCCTTATGGTGTCATTGGCGCCTGTGCCGGATCTTAATATGTTCGCTCCGTGGCTTCTAAGATGAAGATAGGTTTTTATGACTTCATCAGAAATGACTTCACCCGGCAGGATAAGGGGAATGCCAGGCGGATAGGGTATGATTTTCTCCGAAGATACACGATGATGTGCATCTTTTATCTCAATTTCTTCATCTTCCATGAAGAGCACATCGCTTTCCTTGAACTTTCTTTGAAGAGGATAGTTCATGGCATCTCTTACGTACGAGCGAGGGTCGTCCTTTCTGTTCCAGAGAAGCTCATTCCGATCACGTACATCTTTTATGGCACGGCCGATTTTCATAAGATCCTCTTCACGGTCAAAAGGCGTGAGGATAAAGATGATGTTTCTGCCTTCTGTCATTTCACACTGGATCTGATGTTCTTTTCTTAATGTTTCATCCATAAGTACGCCTGAGAGAGGGGTATTGACCACAAGTCTTGTTCTGTCGTATATTCTGCTTTCCTTCTCGGACAGAACCCTGACCCCGGGAATGGCAAGTAGATCTGCTTTCAGCACTTCAGTTTTTGCAATAAGCTCCTCATAAAGTCTTTCTCCATGCTCCTCCATGTAGTATCTGGCCATTTCCATGGAACAGAGAAGAGGGTAGGAAGGGCTTGAACTCTGGAAAACCCTGTGATAGTGCCTGATCCGTGATCTTTCCTTATCACTTAATAGAGCGGAAAGATTGAGCACAGCGCTCTGAGTCATTGCCGTAAGGGTCTTATGAAAGCTTACACTTGAAGCATGGGCACCTCTACGTATGGCGGACTGAGGCAGAAGATCAGAAAATGAGAAATGCGCACCGTGG
>DAMDIS010000013.1:22623-23673 GCA_032100885.1 Proteiniclasticum sp. | reverse complement strand
AGATACAGTCCGTTTTCCCTGCAGTATGCGGAAAGACACTCAATATCCGCAACGGTCCCATGGTAGGTTGGAGAAGTAAGGATGACGGCTCTTGCATCTGGTGACTTACTGTGCACCCGCTTCAGCTCTTCAAGGGTCACAATCGAGGGCAGATCAAAGTCCTCGATAAACTCTGGAATAAGATAGGCTGGCTGAAGATCAAGGACCGCAATGGCATTGTAGATGCTCTGATGACAGTTCCTCTGAACAAGGATGTGGTCATTTCTTCTCAGGAGTCCGAAGATCATGGCATAATTTGAAGCTGTGCTGCCGTTTATGCAGTACAGGCTTTCTTTGGCGCCCATGGCATCCGTGAGGAGCAATTGGGACGCTTTGATGATCTCTTCCGGATAATGAAGGTTGTCTGTACCTTCCACTTCAGTGACATCAAAGTGAAACAGGTTCTCTTTAAGATATCTGAGCTCCTCCATGTCCTCTTCATTCCGATGACCGGGCATATGGAAGCGGGCATTTTTTTCTTCCGTATATAGTTTGAGTCCCTTTATCAAAGGGACTCGTTCAAACCTGATCATAGGAACAGCACCTTTTCGGTGTCTTCTGAGACTTCATCATCTGATGCCAGCATTTTCTTCGCTTCGATCATGATGGCGCATTCCAGTCTTTTTCTCTGCATCTCGCATCCGATTTTATATGGCCTGCTGATGTCTCCGTTGAAGCTCAGGGCGTTGGCGTGGCAGCCGCCGGAGCAGTAGAACTTGGAGAAGCAGTCTTTGCAGTCTTCCTTGGTATAGACATGAGCATTCTTGAACATTGACTGCATTTCCTTTGGAAGGGTGATTTCCTCTTCCATGATGTTGCCCATTTTATAGGTTTCGTTGCCCACGAACTGATGGCAGGGATAGATGTCACCTTCAGGGGTGATGGAAAGATACTCGGTTCCAGCTCCGCAGCCAGTGATTCTCTTGATGACGCAGGGTCCCTGGGTGAGATCCACGATGAAGTGGAAGAAACTGAAAGGGTCTCCGGAAACTTTCAGCTCCGCGTAGTCCG
>DAMDIS010000013.1:20163-22613 GCA_032100885.1 Proteiniclasticum sp. | reverse complement strand
TGCAAGCTTCTCATATTCACTGAGGATCTTAGGAAGATCTTCCTCTCTGATGGCATAGGGATTCTCATCAGCTGAAACCACAGGTTCCATAGACGTATGCACAAAGCCCAGGTCCCTGAAGTGCTTCACGTCTTCCGAGAAGTCGAGGCTGTTTCTTGTGAAGGTACCACGGATGTAGTAGGTCTTGTTTCCTCTTTTTTCGATCAGCTTCTTGAACTTAGGCACGATGATGTCGTAGCTTCCGCTGTCAATGAGTGTCAGTCTCATATCGTCATTGACGTTCTTTCTGCCGTCAAGGGAGAGCACTGCATTATCCATATGTTCATTGATGTAATCAATTTTTTTATCATCCAGAAGAAGTCCGTTGGTCGTGATGGTGAACCTGAAGTTCTTGTTATTCTTCTGGCCAAGCTCATTTCCGTAGGAAACCAGATCCTTCACCACATCGAAATTCATAAGAGGTTCTCCGCCGAAAAAGTCCACTTCAAGATTTCTTCTGTTTCCGGAGTTTTCCACAAGATATTCAAGAGATTTTTTACCCACTTCAAGAGGCATAAGCTTTTTCTCTCCGCCGAAGTCACCCTGAGAGGCAAAGCAGTATCTGCACTTCAGGTTGCAGTCATGGGCGATGTTCAGGCACATGGCCTTGACCACAGGTTTTCTGTTCTTGAAGGCATCAAGGTTCTGGTAGGTATCTTCCGAATAGAGAAGGCCTTCTTCCACCAGTTCATTGACCTCTAAAAGAGAGGCTTTGATGTCTTCGAGGTTATGGCCGTCCATTCTCAGATAGATTTCTGTTTCGTCGATCATTCCTTTTCTGTATTCATCGTAATGATCAAGCAGTTCATAGGTGATGTCGTCTATGACATGAACGGATCCGCCGTTGACGTCCATGACGATGCTGAGACCGTTCATTCTGTATTTATGAATCATAATTGCATTCCTCCCAAGATTAAACCGAAATAATGCCATAAATGAAAAAGAAAAGGGAATGATTAAAATCAGTCCCTTACTTTTTTGCGTTATCTATCTGTCTGTATTCTCACATTCCTGATTTGCAACAGTACATGATGTTTTACAGGCGGACTGGCAGGATGTCTGGCATTCGCCGCATCCTCCCTTGATAACGCTCTTCTTTAGAGTGCTTTTTGTCAGTGTCTTTATGTGCTTTTTCATGATGAAAACCTCCTCTAAATATAGCGTAAATATTATATCACAAGATTCACCTTTTGACTTATAAATATCATAAATTAACATTTCAGTCATATCAGCATTCATGAACGGTAAATCGCAGCGGATCATCTGATGAGGGACCGTCTTCTGAATAATTCAGAGGGGATTCATTGAAATCTTATGAGATTCCATGCATAATTAAGATAACTGAAAACGGATGAAATAACATCCAGGACGAAGAGGAGGACATCATGGAACGCAGGATACTATGTTTTGGAGATTCCAATACCTGGGGTTACAATGCAGAGACAAGGGAGCGATTCGACAACAATACCAGATGGACAAGAAGACTTTCCAGAGAACTGGGCGAAGGCTTCGAAATCATTGAAGAGGGACTAAACGGAAGGTGCGCAGTCAATGAAGACCAGCTTAAGGAAGGACTGAAGGGACTTGACTATATCCATCCCTGCATCATGTCCCATAAGCCTCTTGATCTTGTGATCATCATGCTGGGCACAAATGACGCCAAGGAGCGTTATGGGATGACGTCTCATAATATGGCCATGGGCATCATCAGAGTGGCAGGAAAAGTCAGGCATTCTGAAACAGGAAGAGGCGGGAGCGATCCAGAGATTCTTGTTGTGGCACCGGCACCCATCGGACCGGAATATGTGAATAATGATGCAGTTCTTTCTCTGGGAAGAGAAGCGGACAGAAAAACGGCGGAAATGGCAGAACATCTCAGGATACTCTCAAAAGAGAGCGGTTTTCATTTTCTAGATGCCGGACTGCATCTTGAAATGGGTGAAACCGATCATATGCATCTCGACGAGAAAGGACATAAAGTCATGGCAGAAATAGTAAGAGATAAGATCCGCGAGATATTTGCGGAAGAAGGAAGGTGATCATTTGAGCGATACAGTGCAATCCATAGACAGAGCGCTGAGTCTTCTTGAAATTCTCTCCCATCATGTGGAGGGAATCGGTCTTCTTGAACTTGGTGAGCGTTCAGGACTG
Organism: Proteiniclasticum sp.; assembly: GCA_032100885.1. GTDB lineage: Bacteria > Bacillota > Clostridia > Clostridiales > Clostridiaceae > Proteiniclasticum. The sequence continues at coordinate 20,423 of DAMDIS010000013.1, read as the reverse complement.
TCAAAGAGTACCGTGCACAGGCTGCTCAGCACACTGATCCAGAACGGTTATGTCAGGCAGCATGAAAGTACAGGACGCTATCATCTCACCATGAAGATGTTCATACTCGGTTCAAGGCCCATCGAGAAACTGGATGTCCTGAAAGTGGCAAGACCTTATCTTGAAAAGCTGAGAGACCTCTCCGGGGAAGTCATTCATCTGGTCATCATGGATGACAATGAAATCATCTATGTGGATAAAGTGGAATCGGAAAATACCAT
>DAMDIS010000013.1:18845-20153 GCA_032100885.1 Proteiniclasticum sp. | reverse complement strand
ATCGGAAAGAAGGGAACACTCTATTCCACGTCAGTGGGGAAAGCGATCCTTTCCTACTTTACCGACGAAGAGATCATGAAACTGTGGGACAAGATGAATGTGAAGAAACTCACCGACTACACCATCACCGATCTTCCGGCCTTTATGAATGAAATCGAGGGCATCCGGGAGAAAGGCTACGCCATGGACCTTGAAGAGAACGAACTGGGGGTCAAGTGCATGGGTACCGCAATACTTGACTACACAAGAAATCCTGTGGCGGCGTTCAGTATTTCAGGACCCATTCAGAGAATGACCGATGAGAAGATCGAGATCCTGAGAAAGCACATACTGGAGACGAAAAAAGCCATATCTGAAGAACTCGGTTATTTCTCCAGATAAGAATTATGAATTCTTCCATAAACCGATTGCTTTATCATGGGGATATGGAGTAAAATAATCTTGTATCAAAATTATGGAACTATGTTCCACTATGTGGAACTCTAAATAATAAGGAGGCAAACAATGATACCTAAAATTGAGACATTGACAAGAATCATGGAAGCAGGAATTGTAGCGGTTGTCAGAGCGGACAGCGAAGAACAGGCGGAGAAGATCAGCAAGGCCTGTATTGAAGGTGGCGTACCTGCCATAGAAGTGACCTTTACCGTGCCGGGAGCACAGAACGTCATTTCATCCCTGAAGAAGAAATTCAAGAAGGAAGAACTCATTGTCGGTGCTGGAACAGTACTGGATTCAGAAACTGCAAGAATTGCGATCCTTGCTGGTGCGGAGTATATTGTCAGCCCGGGGTTCAACCTTGAGACAGCAAAGCTCTGCAACAGATATCAGATCCCTTATATGGCAGGATGCATGACACTGACGGAAATGATCACTGCCATGGAAGCGGGTGTCGATGTGGTTAAGGTATTCCCAGGAAACGCCTTCGGACCGGACTTCATCAAGGCAATTAAAGGACCACTTCCTCAGACTGTTCTCATGCCTACAGGTGGTGTAAGCCTCGACAACGTTGACCAGTGGATCAAGAACGGATGCATTGCTGTCGGAGTCGGCGGAGAACTTACAGGACCAGCCAAGAAGGGCGACTATGCCAAGATCACTGAAATTGCAAAAGCCTTCGTGGAAAAAATAAAAGAAGCCAGAAAGTAAAGGAGTAGATGAAAAGAATGAAAAGAGTAGTAACATTAGGAGAAATCATGCTGAGACTCTCCACACCGGGATTTGAACGTTTTGTTCAGGCAGACAGCTTTGACGTCTGTTATGGCGGAGGAGAAGCAAACTGCTGCGTGTCTCTTTCAAACTATGGTC
>DAMDIS010000013.1:16218-18825 GCA_032100885.1 Proteiniclasticum sp. | reverse complement strand
GGATACCAGATTTGTCACAAAGGTACCGGCCAATGAAATCGGTCAGAGTGCGGTTAATGCCCTGAGAAGATATGGCGTCGATACAGACTTCATCGCACGCGGCGGAGACCGTCTTGGTATCTATTTCCTTGAATCAGGCGCTTCCCAGAGACCTTCAAAGGTCATCTATGACAGAGCTCATGCATCCATCGCCGAAGCAAAGGCTGAGGAATTCAACTGGGATGAGATCTTTGCTGATGTGGACTGGTTCCACTTCACAGGAATCACTCCGGCACTGAGCGATGAAGCTGCTGAGCTTACCCTTGCCGCACTTAAGGCTGCAAAGGAAAAGGGCATCACCGTTTCTGTGGACCTGAACTACAGAAAGAAACTCTGGAGCCAGAAGAAGGCACAGGAAGTCATGACCGGACTTATGGAATACGTGGACGTCTGCATCGGCAACGAAGAAGATGCGGAGAATGTATTTGGAATCAGCGCTGCTGATACAGATATCAGCAAGGGTGAAATCAGTCATGGCGCATACGAGGAAGTTGCCCGTCAGATCATCGAGAAGTTCGGTGTAAAGCTTGTGGCTTCCACATTAAGAGAAAGCTACTCCGCATCAGACAACGGCTGGTCGGCAATCATCTTTGACGGCGAGAAATCCTACCTTTCAAAGAAATATGATCTTAGAATCGTCGACCGTGTTGGTGGAGGAGATTCCTTCGCATCAGGTCTGATCTATGGGCTGGTTACAGAAATGCCCTATCAGGAAGCGCTTGAGTTTGCAGTAGCGGCATCAGCTCTGAAGCATACCATCCCTGGCGACACCAACCATGTATCCAAGGAAGAAGTTCTGGCTCTTGCAGGCGGAGACGGATCTGGAAGAGTGCAGAGGTAATTCATGGATGTAGTAACTTTTGGCGAAACCATGGTTTTGTTCAATCCTGAGACCGAAGGACCCCTCCGCTATGTTGGGGCTTTCACCAAATCCATCGGCGGTGCGGAGTCAAATGTGGCCATAGCACTGGCAAGGCTCGGCCATCACGCCGGCTGGTTTTCAAAGCTTGGCGATGATGAATTCGGACGATACATCAAGTCCACAGTCATGGGTGAGGAAGTGGATGTCTCGAGGGTCACGAAAGATCCGGCGAGAACAACCGGTATACTTTTCAAAGAAAGATTTTCCACGGTGAATCCCAATGTCTATTACTATCGCAAGGGTTCTGCTGCAAGTCATCTTTCCATCTCGGACCTCGACATGGACTATATCTGCAGCGCCAAGATCCTCCACGTCACCGGTATTTCACTGGCTCTGTCTGAAGAAGTCAGAGAAGCTGTGTTTTATGCCGTGAAGGAAGCCAAGAAGCGTGGGGTCATCATCTCATTTGATCCAAACATCAGGCTGAAGCTCTGGTCAAAGGAAGACGCAAGGAAGCATATCCTTGCCCTGGCTGAGCTTTCAGACATCATATTCCCCGGTAAAGACGAAGCTGAGCTTCTTCTTGGAACAGACGAACCGCTGGAAGTCTGTCAGAGATTCCTCGATATGGGCATCAGGATTGTTGCGCTGAAGCTTGGAAAAACCGGATGCTATGTGAAGAGCAAAGATGAAGAAGGTCTTGTAAGCGGGTACACCGTAGAACACCCTGTAGATACAGTCGGTGCCGGAGACGGCTACGCTGCCGGATTCCTTTCAGGATACCTTGAAGAGCTCTCACTTATCGAATGTGCGAAAAGAGCCAATGCGGTAGGTGCCATGGCAACCCTTGTGAAAGGTGACATGGAAGGATTCCCTTATAAGGATCAGGTGGAGATCTTCATGGGCCTTAAGGACAATATCGACAGATAAAATCCATCAATCAGACAAAGCAGTCTCAAAAAAGTCTTTTTATAAGATTTAGAGACTGCTTTTTACTTTGTAACCACTGGACAAAAATTATACTGTACAATATAGCATAAGATAATATGGATAGGATGGTGTAGTGATGGAATATACATTTGTGTGGGATTACAGAGATGATGAATCCTTAAGAAAATCATTTTCTCAGCTGGCAAAGAAGACATTCGGCATTGATTTTGAAAGATGGTATGATTGCCGCGGCTGGAACAGTCACTACATACCATACAGTTACCGGTGGGGAAATGAAATCATCGCCAATGTTTCCGTAAATACCATGGAACTTGTGATCAACGGGAAAAAGCATAGAGCCATTCAGATCGGAACGGTCATGACTGATCCGGAGCACAGAGGAAAAGGGCTTGCATCAGGGCTCATGAAAAGAGTCATGGAAGATTTCGGAGACAGCAATGATCTGTTTTTTCTGGCAGCAGATGAGGCGGCGGTTCCTCTTTATGAAAGATTCGGATTCCATAAGATCGGGGCGAAGAGGTTTGTCATTGATACTGAGCTTTACAGACATACTGAAAATCTGATCGAAAAAGCAGACATGTCACTTAAGACGCTGCTGGAGCTTAAAGGTAAAGCTGTACCGGTATCTGAAACACTGTCTGCAGTTTCAGATGAACATATCCTTGCTTTCTACTATGTCCATGGCTTCAGTGAGTCTATCTATAAAGTCAGCAGTGATACCTGTGTCATTTTTGAAATGGAGGAAGATGTCCTTC
>DAMDIS010000013.1:12883-16208 GCA_032100885.1 Proteiniclasticum sp. | reverse complement strand
GTGCTCTCGAGAAAAGAATATTCACTCGAGAAAATCATCGAAGCGATTACCCCGGAGAACGTAAAATCGGTGGTATGCCATTTCACGCCTCCACTGGAGACCGCAGGTCTTCATATACTTGACGAGACAGACGGCGGATGGATGATAAGAAGCGACGGAGAGACTGTCTTTCCTGAAATTTCCGTTTATCCCGAGATTTCAAAAGCGTAAATTTTTGATTTATGATTTCAATGAAAGGAGCGATTCTAAATGATCATACTCATCGGAGGCGTCAGCTGCACGGGAAAGACCCTCATGGCTCAGAAGCTGATGGAAAAGTACAAAATTCCATATCTCTCCATCGATCATCTGAAGATGGGACTGATAAGGGGAAGCAGATACTGCGATTTTGATGTGGCAGACCCCGACACTGAAATCACTTTGAAAATCTGGCCTGTCGTGAGAGGAATCATCATGACAAATCTCGAGAACGCTCAGCACATCATCATTGAAGGGTGCTACATTCCGCCTGATGCCATTCACGATTTCAGTCCAAAGTATCAGAAGGAGATCATTTCTCTTTTTCTCGGATTTTCAGAAGAATATCTCAGAAAAAATATTGACTCGGGTATCCTTTCACACAGAAGTGAGATTGAACTGAGGGAAATCGATGAATACATGTCTGCCGACAATTTTTCGAAGCTTCATGAGGAAGCGAGAAGCAAGATGAAAAACAGAAACTATTTTGAGATTCAGGATGATTACGAAAAAGAAATCAGTGAAGTGTACAGCTGGATAGAACAGAAAATCCTGGAAATGAATGCAAAACGCACATAACTTTCTATGCCATGCAAAAAAGCCAGCCCATTTGGACTGACTTTTTATGATCTATAGACTGATCCAGTAGCGGTCGATGACATTGCCTTTGAATTCATAGGCGTTTTCCAGTCGGCCACCGATCTTTTTCACGATACTCTTTGCCGCTTTGTTGTCCCTTGATACCGTGATGAGCGCACGATTGATTCCATTCCCCCTCAGGGTGTTGAAAGCAAGCTTGATCATAATGAAGCCATAGCCTTTTCTTCTTTCTTCCGGTCTGATTCCGAAGCTCATATGACCACCGAACTTAAGAAGATCATCGTTCATGGTATAGCGAAGATTGATTGCACCGAGTATATATCCGTTTTCTTCAACAAGAAAGAGCGTATCTGCCCGAACGAGCCCCGCGGGAAGAGTTCCGTCCTTCTGCAGCGCCTGCTGCTCTTTTTTCCACTCACTGAAAGTCAGGTGCTTCATATCACAGGACGAGGGAGAAATCTGATCGCTATGCACTTGCCAGGAACTGATATACTCCAGGAAATTCTTTTCATCTATTTCTGTTATTCCTACTAATTTGATGATTTTCACCTTGCTTTCTTTGGTTATGACCATATTATATCAAAGAAAGCTGAGCGGGTATGAAGAGTTTTTTTCTGAATACATTTACATGGGTAAATATTTGTGAATTCTGTCGGGAAACTTTGTTATAATAGAAATGTTTGGAAGACTCTTTATACAATATGATCTAAAGAACTTCGAAAAACAGAGGAGATATTAAGCATGAAAAAAATAATTATGACCGGTGGAGGCACAGCAGGACATGTTAATCCCAATCTTGCACTGATGCCGAAACTGAAGCAGCTGAGCTATGAAATCAAATATATCGGTTCCAGAGAAGGCATCGAAAAAGAGATCATCGAAAAAGTGAAGATTCCCTATTTTCCCATCGCATCGGGTAAGCTGAGACGGTACTTCGATCTCAAGAACATCAGCGATCCATTCAAGGTTGGGGCAGGCTTTTTTCAGTCCCTTGCCATACTAAGAAGGGAAAAACCGGATATCGTGTTTTCAAAAGGCGGATTCGTCAGCGTTCCTGTGGTGGCCGCAGCCAGGTTTCTGAAGATTCCTGTTCTTGCCCATGAATCCGATCTTACACCGGGTCTTGCCAACAGACTGGCTTCACGGTTTGTCGACAAGCTTCTGGTCACTTTTCCCGATACTGTGGCTAAAATCGGAGAAAAAGCGATACTTGTGGGCAGTCCCATAAGAGAGGATCTCTTTAGAGGGGATGCTGAGCTTGCCAAAAAGAACGCCGGATTTACTGAAGACAGACCTGTTCTTCTTGTCATGGGCGGAAGCATCGGATCGGTAAAGATCAATACATCCCTAAGAAGAATTCTTCCTGAACTTCTTCAGACATTCAATGTCATCCATCTCTGCGGGAAAAACAACCTGGATGAGCGTCTGATGAATACTCCTGGCTACAAGCAGTATGAATATGTCGTGGACGAAATGAAGGATATTCTGAATGCGGCGGATCTCATTGTATCCAGAGCGGGGGCAAATTCCATCTTCGAGTTTCTGGCCCTTAGAAAGCCGAATCTCCTCATCCCGCTATCCATGAGTTCCAGCAGAGGAGACCAGATTGAAAATGCGGCAAGTTTCCTGAAGAACGGATACTCCATGGTTCTCAACGAGGAAAACCTGAATGATGTCACTCTCAAGATGAGCATCGAGAGGCTCTATGAAGAACGGGAAGAATTTATCAATGCCATGAGACAATCTGAACTGGGAAGTGCTACCGACAAAATCATCGAACTGATTGAAAAGTACTCCAGATAATCATGGAACACAAAATAGTACAGCGACACATGCTTTTTTCTTTTTTTACCTATAAAATCACCTGAATCTGTACTACTGGAATAATACATCGGATTCATGGAAAGAGATGGAATCAATAATTGTTAACAAAAAAGTCTGACAATTATTGATATAATAAAACTAACTTATACAAGGAGGGACGTCTATGAGAATTGAATTTTCAGGTGGGGCTGGTACTGTTACCGGTTCAAGTCATCTATTAAGAGTCAAGGATAAGAGGGTTCTGCTGGACTGCGGACTATATCAGGGAAGAGATGAGAAGGATAAGGGCAATGATGTATTTGCATACATTCCTTCGACCATCGATTACCTGATTCTTTCCCATGCTCATATCGACCACAGCGGCAGAATACCGCTTCTTTACAAAAGAGGGTTCAGAGGTAAAATCATAGCAACTCCACCGGCACTCGCTCTTTGCAGAATCCTTCTCATGGACTCTGCCTACATCCATGAACAGGATGCGGAATGGGAGAACAAGAAAAGGCAGAGAAAGGGACTTGACCCTCTCGAGCCGCTGTATACAGCAAAAGATGCCGAAGGATCGCTCACTCTTTTCGAGGCAGTCGATTTCAATGAACCTCGTGAGCTTTTTGATGGTTTCAGGATGAATTTTCTGGAAGCAGGCCACATGCTGGGTGCCGCCATC
>DAMDIS010000013.1:3078-12808 GCA_032100885.1 Proteiniclasticum sp. | reverse complement strand
ACTGATCAAAATCATCAACGATACCTACAGACGGGGAGGAAATGTGATCATACCGTCCTTTGCAGTTGGCCGAACTCAGGAACTGATCTATATTCTCAATGAATTCCAGGAGGCAGGCAAGCTGGAACGAGGGGTAAAAGTTTATGTGGATTCTCCACTGGCTTCCAAGTCCACAGCGATTTTCAAGGAGTATTCCAGATATTTCGACGCTGAAAGTCAGGAAAAGATGAAAAAAGGAGACAATGTACTTGAATTCAGGAATCTTTTCTTTACTGAGTCTGTAGAAGACTCCATGGAACTGAACCGGACAAAGAAAGGACTGGTCATCATCAGTGCTTCCGGAATGGCCACAGCAGGAAGAATCAGGCATCACCTGAAACATAACCTGTGGAGAAGCGAGAGCAGTGTGGTATTTGTAGGATATCAGGCACAGGGCTCTCTAGGCAGAATTCTGCAGGACGGAGCAAGAAGTGTAAACCTGTTCGGCGAAGAAATCGCAGTAAATGCTAAAATACATAGTTTCTCCGGTCTTTCAGGACATGCCGACAGACGCGGCCTCTATAACTGGGTGAAAGCCATAAGAAAGGGTCCGAAGGAAATCTTCCTGACTCATGGCGATCCGGAAGCTTCAACAGCACTCAAGGAACTTCTGTCAAGCGACGGGTATAACGTGAGAATTGCAAAAGACGGAGATATTGTGCCCATCAAGGATTATGTCAAGCTTGTACCAAAAATGGAGGAATTTGAGCTTGAAAAGAGCACAGTTGAATCTGCTCTCGCAAAATTAAGGAAAAAAGAGGAACTGATCAGATACGTGGAAACCCTTGATTTCGAACGGGATAACGCTGATGAGATTTTACTGGGACTGGAAAAAATAATAAAAAAACAGTAAAAGGTTTAAAAAGGCAAATATATAGCATTTTTCGTTGGTAAAATAGTATTAAATACTGTATAATAATCTTGTGTCGTTTGAGTATAGGTAATGATATTTTGTTAACTATACTCAAATTCATGCGCATTTATAATCTGCGGAAACGTAGTTATATTTAGAAATCTTTAGGCCAGATTTCTAGAAATATATATTAAGGAGAGGTATAGACATGAGAAAAACTAAAACAATGGATGGAAACATGGCTGCATCCTACATCTCGTATGCATTTACAGATGTATCAGCGATCTATCCAATTACACCATCCTCAACTATGGGTGAGAATGTCGATGAGTGGTCATCCAAAGGCGTCAAGAACATCTTCGGACAGCCAGTAAGAGTTGTTGAAATGCAGTCAGAGGCAGGAGCAGCTGGTGCCGTTCACGGTTCACTTCAAGGTGGAGCACTCACTACAACATATACAGCATCTCAGGGACTTCTGCTCATGCTTCCAAACATGTACAAGATTGCAGGGGAACTTCTTCCAGGTGTATTCCATGTCAGTGCTAGAGCAATAGCTGCACATGCACTTTCAATATTCGGAGATCATCAGGACGTAATGGCTGCAAGCCAGACCGGATTTGCTATGCTTGCTGAGTCAAATGTACAGCAGGTAATGGATCTTTCAGGTGTAGCTCATTTAGCTGCAATCAAGAGCAGAGTTCCATTCCTTAACTTCTTTGATGGATTCAGAACATCTTCAGAAATCCAGAAGGTTGAAGTCATCGAATATGATGAACTTGAAACACTTCTCGACAAGGAAGCTGTAGCTGAGTTCAGAAACAGATCACTCAACTCAGAGAGACCTGTTACAAGAGGTACTGCACAGAATCCTGATATTTATTTCCAGGGTAGAGAGTCTGCCAACAGATACTATCTTCAGGTTCCAGAAATTGTTGAAGGATACATGGAAGAAATCAACAAGCTTACTGGAAGAGACTATCAGCTATTCAACTATCACGGAGCACCAGATGCTGAGAGTATCATCATCGCTATGGGTTCAGTATGTGATACAGCTGAAGAAGCAGTTGATTACCTGAACAAGAGGGGCGAAAAGGTTGGTCTGATCAATGTTCATCTTTACAGACCATTCTCAACAAACCACTTCTTAAACGCAATTCCTAAATCAGTAAAGAAGATCGCAGTTCTTGACAGAACTAAGGAACCGGGTTCAGCCGGTGAGCCACTGTACCAGGACGTTAGAAACGCATTCTACGAATCAGATGTAAGACCTGTAATCGTAGGCGGAAGATACGGACTAGGCTCAAAGGATGTTACACCAGGTCAGATACTTGCAGTATTTGAAAGCCTTGCATACAATGAAGTCAAAAACGGATTTACAATAGGTATCGAGGATGATGTTACATTCACATCACTTCCAAAGCATGAAGAAATCGACACAACTTCAGAAGGTACAGTACAGTGCCAGTTCTGGGGACTTGGATCAGATGGTACAGTTGGTGCCAACAAGTCAGCAATCAAAATCATTGGTGACAACACCGACATGTATGCTCAGGGTTACTTCTCATACGATTCCAAGAAATCTGGTGGTATTACAGTATCACACTTAAGATTTGGTAAGAACAAGATCAGAAGCCCATATCTTATCCAGAATCCTGATTTCGTCGCTTGTCATAACCCATCATATGTAAACAAGTACGACATGACCAAGGGTCTGAAAGAAAACGGTACATTCCTTCTGAACTGCAGCTGGAACATGGATGAGCTTAACGAGCATCTGCCAGCTAAGATGAAGAATGCCATCGCGAAGAAGAACATCAACTTCTACATGGTTGATGCACAGGCTATTGCAACTGAAATTGGTCTTGGAACAAGAATCAATATGATCATGCAGTCAGCATTCTTCAAGCTTGCCAACATCATTCCTGTTGAGGATGCCATCAAGCACCTTAAGGATTCTGTTGTCAAGTCATACGGCAAGAAGGGTGAGAAGATCGTCAACATGAACTTCGAAGCCATCGAAAGAGGCGTAAACGCGCTGAACAAAGTTGATGTACCAGCGGACTGGGCAACTGCAGCAGACAGTGCTGTTGAAGCGAAACAGGTTCCTGATTTCATCAAGAATATTCTTGAACCAATGAATGCACAGGAAGGTGACAACCTGCCAGTTTCAGCATTCCTTGGAAGAGAAGATGGAACATTCCCAATGGGAACTTCCGCATACGAAAAGAGAGGTATTGCAGTTAACGTTCCAGAATGGATCATCGATAACTGTATCCAGTGTAACCAGTGTTCATACGTCTGTCCTCATGCTGTAATCAGACCATTCCTTGTCAATGAAGAAGAAATGGCTAATTCACCAGAAGGATTCGAAGCGAAGAAAGCAATGGGCGGTAAGTCCTTCGGAGACCTACAGTATAAGATCCAGGTTTCAGTACTTGACTGTACTGGATGCGGTAACTGTGCTCAGGTTTGTCCAGCACCTAAGAAGGCTCTTGTCATGAAGCCGATCGAAACTCAGATGCATGAAACATCAAACTGGGAATATGCACTTTCACTCAGCAACAAGCTGAACCCAATGAACAAGAACACACTAAAGGGCAGCCAGTTCCAGCAGCCACTGCTTGAGTTCTCAGGTGCTTGCGCAGGATGTGGAGAAACACCATATGCTAAGCTTGTCACTCAGCTCTTCGGTGACAGAATGATGATTGCCAATGCTACAGGATGTTCATCCATCTGGGGTGGATCAGCACCAGCATCAGTTTACACAACAAACCATCTTGGACAGGGTCCAGCATGGGCGAACTCACTGTTCGAAGACAACGCTGAGTTTGGTCTTGGTATCTACCTTGGACACAAGACACATAGAGCTAAGCTTCTGCCAATAGCTGAAAAGCTTGTTCAGAACGAAAACGTTACTGAAGAACTGAAGTCAGCAGTGCAGAACTGGATCGAGAACTTCGACAAGGGTGAAGAATCAAAGGCAGCAAGAGCTTCCCTTCTTCCACTTCTGAAGAAGCTAAGGAGCTTTACACAGAAAGAGACTTCCTCACAAAGAAGAGCCAGTGGATCTTCGGTGGAGACGGTTGGGCTTATGATATCGGATACGGCGGTCTTGACCATGTACTTGCTACAGGTGAAAACATCAACGTACTTGTTATGGATACAGAAGTGTACTCCAACACAGGCGGTCAGTCTTCAAAATCTACACCAACTGCTGCTATCGCTAAGTTTGCAGCTGCTGGTAAGAGAACAAAGAAGAAGGATCTTGGTATGATGGCTATGAGCTATGGCTATGTATACGTAGCACAGATTGGTATGGGTGCTGATAAGAACCAGACCATCAAGGCGATTACAGAAGCTGAAGCATATGATGGCCCATCACTGATCATCGCGTATGCTCCATGTATCAACCAGGGACTTAAGCTCGGAATGGGCTTCAGCCAGGAACAGACAAAGAGAGCCGTTGAATCAGGATACTGGCAGTTATACAGATACAACCCAACACTTAAGGACGAGGGTAAGAATCCATTCACTCTTGACTCTAAGGAACCTACAAGAAGCTTCAGAGAATTCATTGACAGCGAAGTCAGATATGCTTCACTTTCAAAGGCTTATCCAGATGTAGCGGAAGAACTGTTTGCGAAGACAGAAAAGGATGCTAAGGAAAGACTGGACAGCTATAAGAGACTTGCATCTTATGACTTTTCAACAACTGGAACTGAAGAATAAGATCTGAAACCAATAACAGATAAAGTTAGGACTGTCACGCGAGTGACAGTCCTATTTTTTATCGTTAAAATTCAATTGAAAATCAAACGATATCAATAAATGTATATGTATAGATAGTACTTATTGATACAAAACTTTGTTCAATTCAAATTATTGAAAAAACGGATATTTAAATTATAAATTCAGGACCTGAATTATAGTCTATTCATACAGCTTCTATGTTATAATATTTCTGTGAAACCGTTTTTTTACAAATGATATTATAAGGGGGAATTTCATTGAAAAGGTCTATGTCCAAGAAACTGTCTGTTGCTGTAAGCGCTGCAATCATTGCAGGTACCATGGGGACATCATATATATCGGTACTTGCCAATCCTCTGCCAGGATCCACTTATTCTGTAACGAGCAGAATACCGGGATATATGGATAGTGTCAATGCTTCCAGAATGATCAATTCCGTTACTACCTATCAGGCAGGCAATTATTATGTTTATAAAGTTCATCAGGGAATGATCAACATCTCGAAAGCAACCAACGCACCAGGAATATGGATCAATCCGACTCAGAACAGTGGAGGCAGTGCACCAGTCATTACAGCTCCTGCGCCAGCAGTACCTGCACCTGTTCCACCTGCAGCCGTGACGACCATGAAGACCACTGCGAATCTGAATATGAGAACCGGACCGTCCACAAGCTATGCTTCAGTCTCAGTCATACCAAAAGGCGCAACAGTCACTCTGCTGGAAAGCAGGGGCGACTGGAAGAAGGTAAGCTATAACGGCAAAACAGGGTGGTCATCAGGCAGATACCTGACTGCAGCGAGCACTTCGGCTCCTGTCAACCCTCCAGCTGCTCCAGCACCTGCAGTGCCTGGAATCAGCGGAGCAGTATACCAGACGATAGGCAACCTCTATATGAGATCAGGTCCGGCAAAAACCTATTCATCCGTCATGGTTCTTCCTGCAGGCGCAAAAGTTGCGCTCGTCGAAGATGGTGGAGAATGGAAGAAGGTCACTTATAACGGCAGAACAGGATGGTCATCAGGTAAATATCTGAAGCTCATTCAGGCAGCAGCTCCAGCACCAGTTGAGACGCCTGCACCTGTTGAACCGGCTCCAGCACCACCTGTTGAGGAAACAACTCCTCCTCCTGCAGAAGTCACTCCGGAACCTGTTCCAACACCGGCCCCTGCGCCAGTTCTCGTGCAGAAGAAGGTTACAAATTCTCTCAATATGAGAAGCGGTGCCGGAACTCAGCATCCATCGATTATGGTCCTACCAACAGGCGCTGTTGTTGATGTCATCGGCGTTTCAGGTAAATGGTTCAATATCGTCTATCAGGGAAAAACCGGCTGGTCATCAGGAGACTACCTGACTGAAGTCATTGCCGTCAAAAAGGTTCTGAATGTACCCTACCACAGTCAGCTGACTCCGGTTTACGCACCAGTAGGATGTGAAGCCACAGCCCTTCTCATGGGCCTGCAGTTTAAAGGTATTGCGACTGATGTTTCCTACAGAAGCTTTTTAGATGCTATGCCAAAACACACATCAAATCCCGCCAAAGGATTTGTGGGATCCCCATATAAACAGGACAGCAGCTTAAGAACGACCATATATCCGCAGGCGCTGACAGATTACAGCAACACCTATGCCGCCGGTAGAACCGTCAATTTCTCCGGAAGCTCCGTGGAAGACATCAAGAAGGAGATCATTGCCGGAAATCCTGTGGTGGTTTATCTGACCACAAGAAGAGAAGCGCCGATCTACGCAAATTATGTGGTAGAAGGTCAGACACAGTCTCTTCTCAAGAACAACCATGCCGTTCTGGTCACAGGTTATGATTCGGAAGCAAACAAGCTGAGAATTACTGATCCATGGTCATGGAATGGAAGAAACGAGTACTGGGTAACTGTCCCTAGCTTTTCCTATTCCTACAACATCAGAAATCATGCCATAGTTGTAAGATAAAAATCAGCAGCGTACCTCAAACGGGTACGTTGCTTTTCTAAAATTTATGATTGGCGAAAAGTGGAGAAAGATGATAAGAAAAGCGGCTGTTGCATCGCTCTTTGCGGCCCTTGTTCTATCCGGCTGCAGCGCACAGCAGAGCACGATGTCTGCAACGCAGAAAAAAGCGGTGGAAAACAGTCTGGTGTATATTTCTGAATCCGATTTTTCTTTTAAGGATCGGATCAACAAGAAGAAATTTGAAATCAGAAGTGTGACAAGCGGAGAGCTTCAGTTTGTATGGAATGATGATCTTCAGATGGAAGAATCTGCACTCGACACCTCCGATTGGGTGATCACCATAGGCGATACCTCCGGTCATGATTTTGCCGTCATGATCTGCGACAGCAGAACAAGTGAAGTTCTAGGCTACATACCAATTGAATAGCGGGTTACAGATAAAAATAAAGGAACCTTCAAGGTTCCTTTTACATTTTAAAAAGTGTCCACTGATCGGTGTCTTTTTCGTATTTCAGTTCAAAAAGGACCTCTTTTTCATTCACGATTCCTCTGCATAAAAACACCTGCATAAGGTTTCCCGCCAGTTTCTCCTTTTTTCTTGCCTGGATACTTTTGATGGATATGGTCTTATACTTACCGTCTTCATCAATGAGCCTGAATCGTATAGGATGGATCAGTCCTTTAAAGTCAAACCATGCAATCATTTCTATCGGTTTTGCCATTACCTTCACGACTTCTTCCTCCTTTACAAGTGACTATTCATGAAAATATAATCTTTTTCCACTACACCGCCTGAAAAGGCTTTTACAGGCGAGTTGATGAATGTCGCACGTATAAGAGAATCATCTCCGAAGTTTTTACGCACCATATCGATTACCTGATCCATACGTTTCATTTTTTCCGCCTGGCCGTCCTTAAAGAGAGACAGCTGCTCGATATTTTTATCCTTGAGCTGGGAAAAGGAGATTCCGAGATGCCTGACGGGCTCTTTGTTCCAGATTTCATCAAAGAGAGAGCAAGCGGTGGCCATGAGAAGGCTTGTGGAATCGGAAGGGAAATTCAGCGTCCGCTGTATGCCCGAGGAAGAAAAGTCGCTGTAACGGATATGGATGCCTACTGTCTTCACGAGTTTTCCCGAATCCCTCAGGCGGGGAACCAGTGTCTCTCCGATGGAAAGAAGTACATTGTGACAGGAAATTCTGTCGGTGAAATCAAAGGGGAGAGTAGTGGAATTGCCCATGCCTTTCATTTCTATAGTACCTTCATTTTTGACTGAAGAGGATTCTATACCCCGGGCATAACAGGAAATCATGTATCCATGTTTCTTGAATCTGGCATGAAGAAACTGAGGATTTGCTCTGGCCAGTTCTCCGATGGTATTGATGTTCATCTTATGAAGTTTTTCTGCTGTGCGTGGCCCGACCATGAACATATCTTCCACAGGGAGCGGCCACATCTTTTTCTCAATCTCCTCACGGTACAGCGTATGGACAAGGTTCGGTTTCTTGAAATCAGAAGCCATTTTAGCCAGAAGCTTCCCTGTTGAAATACCTACATTAACCGTGAAACCCAGTTCTTCATGAATCCGGTCTTTTAATTCGGTAGCCACTTTTATCGCATCTTTCTTCTGAACATGACTCATATCGAGGAAACATTCATCGATGGAGTAGCGTTCGATGAGGGGAGAATATTCTCTCAGAATCTCCACCATGGCATCGCTCGCCTTCAGATACATGCTGTATCGGGGCGGAACAATCTTCAGCTCTGGACATTTCATCAGTGCGGAAAAGAGTGTTTCTCCGGTTTTAATGCCATATTTTTTACTGGGGATAGATTTGGCCAGGACAATTCCATGCCTGCTTTCCGGATCTCCTCCTACGATAGAGGGTACTGTACGAAGATCAAGAGATTTTCCGTGCTGAAGGTCCCATACAGCATTCCAGGATAAGTATGCAGAATTTACATCTACATGAAAAACAATTTTTTCCATTTCTATTCACCTATTTCACATCATTTCAGAACAAACATTCTTTATGAGTTCATTATAACAGAACATAAGTTCTAAGTGAATACCTCAATTCACATTACGGTTTCCAAAATAGACCAGATAACCGGGGATTTCTTTCGGCCTCAGAAGAAAATTGATATGAGCGCATAAAAAAATACAAGCTAAGATGTGCTTCTCAGCTTGTATTGAAGGTTAATCTGCTGAACTGATCATGATTCGAGTTCTGCAGTGAATTTGGCATCTGGATATACAGTATTGAGAAATGCGGTGATTTCCATATTGTATCTCTCCGGGTCAACAGCCATAGATGTTGCATGCTCCCCGCCATTTGCGATATACATATACTTTTTGTCCATTTTGAAGGCATACATGGCTTTAGTCATGCTCATGGGGACATAAGTGTCCTGGTCACCGTGAATGAAGAGAATCGGCTGGTGAATGGTCGGCAGTTCCTTGAGGGGAGAAACATCTTCAATAGAAAATCCTGCCCTGATTTTGATAAAGAGGTTCACAAAGGCAATCAGTTTCTTGCTCTTCAGCCTGCTGTCCTGCTGCAGCTTCAGAAGAAGAAGTTCAGGAAGATCAGAGAAAGCGCAGTCGATGATGCCATACCGGATTCTTTTATCCATAGCCATATTGAGCATAGAGATTGTGCCGCCCATGGATTCTCCGTGAACGCCGACGCTGATCTCATTTCCGTAAATCCTATAAAGATGATCGGTGACCGTACTCAGATCCCATTTCTCAAAATGTCCGTAAGTTGTCGTATCACCACCTGTTTCACCATGATTCCTGAGATCAAATACCACCACATTGAATCCTTTTTTGTAGAAAAAAGGAAGATACTTCAACGCACCGTAGATATTCATGGTGATACCATGAACAATGATGATGAACCGGTTGGAGTCATTAGGGTATATTCTTCCTTTGATCATATATCCGTAAGGCGATTTGAGATTGAGGGGCTCATAGGGAAGAGAACTGATGTATTCTTCCGGAAAATAACCTTGTTTGATCACCCTTTCCCTGGCAACGTCATAAGTCTTAGTTTTGGGGTATATTATGCGGTTGACATAACGAAGGGTGATGGCAACCAAATACAGCAGAGCTAAGATGACTATACCCAGGAGGATG
>DAMDIS010000013.1:0-3068 GCA_032100885.1 Proteiniclasticum sp. | reverse complement strand
AGATATAGAAAAAGTGAGAATAATGTATTAACAAAAGTAATCTGCAACAGATATTTAAAGTGATATTAGAGAACGATCATGTTATAAAATCAGCTTATTTATAGGATATAAAGATAAATACAGGTATATACGAATGTAAACCGTGACCGTGGTGTAAAAAGTGTATTAACAATTCATACGATTACTGAATATTTAAAGTATTGAATGTATAATGGTCTCAAGACTATGAAAAGAATAAACAGGAGGAATATGTATGAAATTTGAAATGGATAAAATGGTTAAGAAAAGCGAAAAACTGATGAAAAAAGGCGAAGAATTGGCTAAAGATATGATACCAAAAGTAAAAGATGCAACTTCAGATCTGAAAGATTCCCTGGCGGACCTCAGAGATAAGGGTGCAAAAAGCGCACAGAACTTTCTGGACCGCAAAGATGATGTAAGAGACGATGTGGCTGATTTTACTCAAAATAGCAGGAAAGAAGTGAGTAGAGTTATGGATAGAAAGAGCGGCAAGAAGAGTTCAGGTAAAGTGGTAGCCGGTGTAGCTCTCGCTGCAGCCGCAGCCGGAGCCTATGCTCTATACAAGAAGAACAAGGCCAAGAACGAAGATCTGAGAACGGAGTATTCAGAGAAACTGACCAGATGGGCAGAACTTGATCTTTCCCAGATCGATTCCGAAACCGACGGATTCCAGGAACCGATGAAGGTTACACCGAAGAGGGTTTATAAGACAGGAACAAATGCTGTGATCGACGATCTGGTCATTAACATTTCCAGCCCTAGCGAAGAGCATACCTTCAATCCTGATGAGGACGGAAAGCCTGTAGCAGAACTTGACCTGAAGAAAATGGTTCTCGACAAGACTGAAGGTGTAAGAGAAAAGATCCGTACAAAGTTTGAGGAAGGAAAACTTCAGACGAAGCTCGGCTCCATGGAAGCAAAAGACAAGTATGTGGAGATCAAGGATATCGCAGAAGAAAAGATCGGAAACGTGAAAACGAAGGTGGAAGAAGATATCGTGCCCAATATCAGAAATAAATCTGATGAACTGAAAAATGAAGCTCAGGATCAGTATGAGGGAATAAAACAGAACGTTGAGTATACTGCCGAAGACCTGAAGGAAGAACACAGTGAGAAATCGCAGGACGCGAAAAAGAAATTTGAAGACCTGAAGAACAAAGTTGCATCCACCTCATATGATGCGCCAGAACCATCACCAGAAGATACCCTCGAAGGCAAGGAAGGCTTTATGAAAAATGATATGGCCATCGATGACGAAGAGGGCTATGAGCCTACTGACAAAGACAATTTCGTAGATGAGCCGTTCGGTGCTGAAGAAATGATTGATGATGTCAAGGAGAATACAGAGGGCATCAAAGATAAAGTAAAGCATATGGCTGAAAATGCGAAGGCAAAAATCAAGTCGGAAAAGCCTGAAGCCGAGATGGATCTGATTGAATATAAGGTGACCCTTCATAACAGAGGTCAGGAAGAGTATTCCTTTAATCCGATGCAGCTTCAGTTATTTGATATTCCTAAACGTTCAGTTCATGTTATGGCTAAACATGAAGAAGGAACTACTCTTGGAAGAGTCACACTGAAGCCTGGCGAAACCTATACCGGAAAGCTGTTTGTGAAAAAGAACAAGGGTAAGAGACAGGGCATTCTGTTCTTCAAGGATCTTAGCCTTGAATACTCGGTTCTGTTCCTGACAGAAGACGACGATCCTGTGGAAAGCGATCCAAGTCTGGTACTGGACGAAGATTACTTATACAGCGACAAAGAAGTGCTTGACGAGCACAATGACTACAAGAGACTCTAAACCTCAAACTGAAAAGTAAAAAAATTAAGGAGATGGGTGACCATCTCCTTTAATCTGTTCTATCTGAATTTAATCTACTTCTTGATTTTTCTGTATGCCGCTACCACAGGAACTGCGATAAGTGCGGATATAATGGCTTCTGGAACTCCGTTGGTTCCGACAACTGTCAAGATGAAAGTTGTTGCTGCAGCTTCCGAAATACCTAGTGCAGCTGCGTATCTTGAAAGATAGAAGACATAGGCTAGACCAAGGACACCAATGGTGTTTGTGAGAGATCCTACAACTGCGGAAACCGCAACACCGCTGTTTCTGTTTTTTAACGCTCTGTAGACATAACCTGTAACGATACCGATCAGAATTCTTACACCTATCGAAATCACCGGATTCCAGAAGATGAAATTAGTCGGTGTAGGCGCCATGAAAGCACGTATCATGCTCGAGAGCCCGAAGATTCCACCGATCAGTCCGCCTGTAAGTGGACCGTCAATAATGGCACCGATGATTACGGGAACATGCATGATGGTCGGATTGATGGGCAATATGGGAATGTATCCAAAGGGAGTGAGCGACAATAGAATTGAAATACCCGACAACAGACCCACCACAGCCATCTGTCTTGGCTTGAAAGTGGCCCTTTCTTTTTGTTTCTGCATAAGTTTTCCTCCGTTCTTATTCCTTTTTGGGATATAATTCGGAACCTTGTAAGGGTTTGAATTAAGTTCAGTTTCCATAGGAATACTGACTAAATCAATTTTATCATGATTCCGCAAAAAGTAAAGAGCAGTGAGGCTGACAGCCGCGTTGTAATCTGTAAAAATGAAGGATGTTTGAACAGTGTAAATATCTGAATATATCGAGTTCTCCTATGGTAAAATAGAGAGAAAGAGAAAAAAGAGGTGACTGATGTATCTGGAGCAGATATCACCATACTGGAAAAAGGCTCAGACATTTCCTATGGTGCATGTGCATTCCCTTATTATATTGAAGGTCTGATAGAAGACGAGGACAGACTCATTGCCAAGGATAAAGATGAAGTGCTTGGTGACGGGCTTGATTTAAGGATTCTCAGTGAAGCTGTCGATGTGGACTTTACTTCAAAGAAGGTAAAGGTCAGAAATCTCTCCAACAGCAATGAATATGATCTGTACTACGACAAACTGGTCATCGCCACAGGCGCAAAGAGCAACCGTCTGGATGTCTTTAAAGGCATGAAGGGAGTATTTCCCCTAAATACGCTTAAGGACGC
>DAMDIS010000012.1:29102-30792 GCA_032100885.1 Proteiniclasticum sp. | reverse complement strand
ATTACGGGGATCTCGGCTTTGAAATCATCAGTGGAGACCACAATAAGGGGACAGCCCTTACGGAAGTGATGAAGAGGCTCCATGTTCCAAAAGAAGAAGTTCTGGCAGTGGGTGACGGTAGGAATGATGTGGACCTGTTTGCAGCAGCTGGATATAGAGTTTCCATGGGAAATGGGGATGATGTGCTGAAATCCCTAGCAGATGAAGAAATCGGCCACCATGACCACGGTGGTATTGCAAAACTGCTGGATGAGATTATGGCATCTTCCTGATGCAAGACGGAAAATGAGATAATGTAAGGAGAAAATGATATGAGCAAGAAAAAATTTAATACGTTCAATGAAGAGGATGCACTGAAAATCCTTATGTTCATTAGAGAGAAGAATAAAAAAGCGGCGGTGGAAGTCTATGTCAGAGGAAGAAGAGCACTTCTTTTTATCCCGGATGCTATGGCGAAAGATAAAGAAGATTGGCTGAGAAGAAAACGCAACAGTGTGCTTTATTTCGGGCTTTCCACTCAGGCTCTCTTTGAAAAGC
This sequence comes from Proteiniclasticum sp., assembly GCA_032100885.1. Taxonomy (GTDB): domain Bacteria; phylum Bacillota; class Clostridia; order Clostridiales; family Clostridiaceae; genus Proteiniclasticum. The sequence goes on along the minus strand of DAMDIS010000012.1, from coordinate 30,255 downwards.
AGCATGGAGACGAAGGGAAGATCGAAAGCAAGTATGGGAAATCCCTGGCGGACTATACATTCACCCCCGGGAGTATTCCCATCGTACTTCAAGAGGTGGGCATGATAGGTGCGCTTTCCATCACGGGACTTCTTCCAGAGGAAGACCATGCCCTGGCTTTATGGCTGATGGAGAGACTATCGGATGAGAAATCCCATGGTTAGGAAGTATCAGAAGCAAATTGAAGACCATACAGAAGCGTTTTTGAAAGATCTAAAGAACCTTGTGGGCGTTCGCTCCCATAGAGATCTTTCCACGGCGGTAGAAAAGACGCCTTTTGGCGCTGGCATTGCAGAGGCTTTCAAGATGCTGAAGGAAAGAGCGGTGGAGATGGGATTTCAGGTTCAGGAAGAAGATGGGTACGCCATGGACATCCGAACAGGTGATGAGTATCCCTATATCGGGATACTTTGTCATATCGACACTGTGGAAGCCATTGAACGAGAAAAATGGAACAGTGACCCTTATACCCTTACGGAAAAGGAAGGGATTCTCTATGGACGTGGCGTCAATGACGACAAAGGACCATTGGTGGCCAATCTTTATGCCATGAAAATCCTTACTGAGGCGAAAAAGCTGAAATATCCAATCAGGCTTATTGTAGGGGGCGCAGAAGAAACCACCTGGGAATGTATGGATTATTATTTTGCGCGACATCCGCAGCCTCTTTGGGCATACTCACCAGATGGTGATTTTCCGATCGTCAATGGAGAAAAGGGAATCCTCATGGTCGATTTCTGTTTTCCGGGAAATGCATCAGAAGAACAGGTGGAGTTTTCCATTGACCAAGCTGCTGCAGAAGGGTTCACCGTGGCGTCTCTCCAGGTGTCTGGAAGCGCTCTTTCCTCTGCCAGAGAATTTTCCGGAAAACGAGCCCTGTCTCGTCATCCGGATAGAGGCGTGAGCCCTCTAAAGGACTTCATGACCTGGTTTGAAAAAGAGGAGATGAATTCGATCTTGCCTGAAGGGAATGCTTCCTTAAAGCTTTTCCGTGCTGCTAAGATTCTCTTTGATACTGAAAAGGATCTTCTTGGATTAAAAGTGGAAGATCCGGACATGGGTAAAAGCTCAATGGCGCTGACAGGGTTTACAGGGGATTCAAATGAAGCTCGCT
>DAMDIS010000012.1:27830-29092 GCA_032100885.1 Proteiniclasticum sp. | reverse complement strand
GCAAAAGAATTCGGTGGAGACGTGAGGGTGAAAAAAGAACGAAAGCTTCTATATCAGGAAAAAGACTCCAGACTCATCACCACTCTAAAAGACGCTTATGAATCCGTCACAGGGGATGCGACGGAAGTGCTGACAAAAGGCGGAGCATCCTATGCTAGAACCCTCGACAACGGGGTTGCTTTTGGTCCGACGTTTCCAGGCGAGACGGCAAACTCCCATCTTGAAAATGAAAGACTATCTTTAAGTTCTATTCAGTGCGCGATGGAAATCTGGATTCAGTCCCTTGAGATCCTGACTGAAGGGATGTGAAAATAGAGTTGCGACAACGATAAGAGGCAGTTCCTCTCACGCGACTCCATGGTGAGGTTGAATCCTGAAAGGAATAGTAAAGAGACGGTCTTTGACGATTGAATCGGATAATGAATCTTATAGCCCTTATTATAATAGGCTCCTTTCTTGATAAGCAGTGTTTTTTTCACTGTCTTTCATGAAGGAGCCTATCACTTTGAAGAAATGTACTGATTTGTCCTTCCAGTTCCTTTTTGGAGGCTCTTGCTGGGACCTCGAATCCGGATTTCCGGAAGAGCTCAAGCGGATAATACTCCTTTACCTGGAAACGTATTGATGGGAATGAATAAGTAAAAATTACCAGAATGATAAGGCGGTCTTCTTCTCATTTCCCTGTATGGTGATTATGAAATCGTTATGATAAAATGAATACAAATTAAGGAGGAATGACTAATGAAAAACTTTCAAGCAAAAATCCAGACTTTTGCAGGCGCAATGATGGTACCAATTATCTTGTTTGTTCTCGTTGGTTTCTATGTTGGTATTGGTGCAGCATTTACAAACTACATCGTTGAAGAGGGAACAATCTTTCACACCGTGTTTTCACTCATCACTAGTCTGGGATTCATGTTCATGAACAATCTCCAGATATGGTTCGCAGTAGGCATAGCATTTGTGTTGGCGAAAAAAGAAAAAGGATGGGCAGCTTTCTCAGGAATTATCATGTATTTTTCGCTGCTTACAATCATCAAGACATTTGCTGGTCTACAGGGATTCACCGCTGATACAGTAACCGTGGAAGCGCTTATGAGTGCAGGATATGCGGAAAAAGCAGCGATGAACTTCAATGCGCTGTGGGGCACTGCGCAAGGAATCTTCGGTTACAATATGGGGATCTTCTCCGGCATTCTTTCCGGTATTGCAGCTGCACTGATCCACAACAAGTGGGTAGACAAAGAGCTTCCTGCCATGCT
>DAMDIS010000012.1:24299-27820 GCA_032100885.1 Proteiniclasticum sp. | reverse complement strand
CTTTGCAGGAACGAAATTTGTAGTCATAATGGTTACGCTGATTTCAATCCCCTTTGGTGTTGCAGTCTACTACGTCTGGCCTTTCATCGGTATGGCGCTCCAATCCATCACAGGATTCATAGGCGGGTCAGGACTGGTTGGAACATTTGTATTCGGAACCCTGGATAAACTTCTCCTTCCATTTGGTATTCATCACCTTATCGCCTTCCCAATAGAATATTCCAGTGTTGGCGGTACTTTACTGGTGGATGGTGTACTGTATGAAGGCGTAAGAAATATCATCAATGGGCAGGCGGCAAGTGCTGATGCTACAGGATATCTCATTCGTAACTTCACATCAGGAAGAATACTCTTCCAGCTTGCTGGACTTCCAGGCGCAGCTTTCGCCATGTATAAAACTGCGCGTCCAGAAAATAGAAAGAAAGTCGCATCGATTCTTATCCCTGCAGTCATTACACTAGCGGTGGTGGGAATATCAGAACCGATTGAATATACATTCCTCTTTGTGGCACCTGCGTTATACTTCCTGGTTTATGCGCCATTGGCGGGATTAAGCTATGTGGTTGCAGAACTTGCACAGATTTCAATCAATGGACATGCACTGCTCTTTATGATTCCAAACCTGTTCCAGCCTCATAAAGTGCATGCGATTCATCTTCTGTGGTTACTACCTGTTACTTTCTTTGTCTACTTCTTTATCTTTAGGGCTGTGATCTTAAAGTTCAACTTGAAGACACCCGGAAGAGGAGAAAAGGAAGAATCAGTGAAACTCATGAGCAAGAAAGAGTATCGTGAATCTAAAGATACACAGAATGATGAATCTTTAGAAGTGAGAATCATTGAAGCACTGGGTGGCAAAGAAAATATTGAAGCGATTTCTGCTTGTGCCACAAGGCTTCGTGTAACAGTAAAAGATGAAAGCCTAGTTGCATCAGATGATGCGTTTAAGGATCACCTCGAAGCCATGGGGGTAGTCCATGGCAAGAATTCCATTCAGATCATTTATGGAGTAAGAGTAGGAACAATTCTGACTAAAATTAATGATATAGTGAAGTTTGACTAAAAGCTAACACCCTTATCTATCAGGTGAATATTTAAACTTCTACCATAGATTCTCAGCACTTCCAGACGGAGATAATCTATCCGGAAGTGCTTTTATCTTAAGCGAAGTATGAAATGATCGTTCCGATAATTCTTTAGAGGGTTAGTATGTACGACCATTATGAAACTATTAGGTAAAAAACATTGAAAAACTGGACTCGTTATATAGTAAAACAGAAACAGTTGCGAATGCTTCGCTCTTTAAAAATAAAAGAAAAAAGGATGCATAGAAACAAAGCAGATAATATTGTGAGTAATTAAAGATAGACCGGAGAAAGACTGTTAGTCAATCTCTGGTCTATTAGATTGGTTAAGGATTTACTTTTTCGATGGTTACAACTTTTATGGTCTCATTGCCCGCATCATCAAGAGCCAGAATCGTGAAAGTATTTACACCCATTTCAAGGGCAACTTCTTCACTCAGGTTGTACTGTGCTGATAGCAGGGAATCAAAGTAGGACCAGTCTGGAGCGATGTTGACCAGCATATTCGAGTTCAGACTTACCTTCAGACTTGGAAGGTTGTCTGTTACGAGCGCTTCAAGAGTGATTTTATCTAAAGTAGTGGTTAACGATGTGTCACTCACTTCGATGACCGGTTTTGTCGTATCGACAAAGATCTTGTGGGCAAAGGCAAGTTTATTACCTGCTTTATCACCTGCATCGATATTTATGCTGTGATATCCGTCTTCCAGAGAAATAGTATGGCTGAACAGCCATGCACCCTGAAGATTATCCCACTTGTAGCTGACTTTCTGATTGTTTATTCTGAGGTAATCAAGTGGTGAATCATCTGTTACATAACCTGTAACAGTGACGTTACCGGAGTTCAGAACACCAAAGAATTCAGGGGAGGTGACCATAACTACTGGAGCTGTGGTATCGCCAACTGTGACTTTCTTAGGTTCCTGAATAGGGCTTGCAGGCTGATTCTGTGTTGGAGGATTCTGTGGAGGTGTACCCTGTGGGTTACCCTTATTGAGATCCTTCAGCATTTTACCAAAATCAAGTGCCAGCATGTTACCTGCATAGTCTACGATGACCAGTTGTGATTTGGATGGTACTGTATCTACTGATAGATCAAAGATACCATCTTCGCTTAAAACAGGTGTCATATTGCCGCTTACGATAGCCATATAGGCAATACCGCTGAAGTCATCACTTGCATCTACAGTAAGGATCTTTGTTTCTTCGTCGTATACTGCTTTTACAAGAGCCGGTTTTACAGTATCCAGTTTAACAGGGAACTTCAGGCTCTGCCATGCTGCACCTTCAAAGTCTATCTTAGTTTTGACTTCATAGAAGTATTCTCCGTCCTGGACGGTCTTTCCGTTGACTGTTCCATCCCATAACCAGGAAAGGTTAGTGGTGTAAGGAGAAGCTGCGCCGCCATCAAAGTAATTCTTTCTCAGGTAGTTTTCTGTGTAAAGCTTACGCACGACATTATCTTGTGAATCAAGAATATTGACTTCAAAGTCCTTGGCATTTCTCATGAAGGAAAGAACCGGAATAACATTGTCCTGGCTTCCGTCCCTGTTTGGTGAGAATGCGATGTTTTCGTAATTTGCAACTGTGTCAGCTTCTGGATCTTCCTGGTATTTCACACCAAGGAAATCCAAATTGTCTGTTGCACTATCATACGTTGCTAAGGATGTGTATCCATAGAATGAAGTTTCATCATAGATGTTGCCATCCACTACTGGAGCCTTGTCCCACTCCCCGTAGAATCCCATGTAAGGGATGCTGAGTGATGGTTTGGAATCGGTAGCTTCCTCAAGTGTTACGAAACCTTCGATAAAGGTTCCATTCTCAAAGATTTCAGTAAGTGGCACATTTGCCATCCATTCTACTGCATTTGGAAGATCAACTGAGACTGTGACTTCCACTGATCCATGAACCTGACAATTTCTCATCAGAATCTTAAGTTTGACCATAAAACAGGGGTATATTTTTGTGAGAAAATAATTTGTCTCTCAAATAACTATTAAGTTCTGGTCTTTGGTTGAGTATGGTGCGAAATCCATAAAAATAAGATATCATTTTCAGAATGAATGTTTATCTGTTATAATTTAGAATGTTGAAATATGATACGATCTGCGTCTGCGCCCTTTTTCAGGGGGGAGTCGGAGATCTGATTTTTGACTGATCCATGGCGGATCAGGATATGCTCATTAACTGGAGGCATAAGATATGCCGTTTATGGGAGAATAATTAAGTGAAGAAAATTGATAAGAAAATTGAAGCCATGAGAAAGTATGGAATCCTTACCTGCCCTAAGTGCAGCGGGGAATTCCATATTGAAGGAAAAAGCCTGAAATGCGATATGGGCCATACCTACGACATTTCAAAAAAAGGAACAGTCAATTTTGTGCTGGGGTATGGCGAAGAGAACTACAACCTTGCGATGCTTGAAGCTAGAGA
>DAMDIS010000012.1:23390-24289 GCA_032100885.1 Proteiniclasticum sp. | reverse complement strand
AGCCAGGGGTTCTTTGATGATATCGTCCTTGCGGTATGCGAAGAAATCTATACCGATTACCGCTTAAAAGGAGATATGGATAAACCGTTGAGAATTCTTGATGCCGGATGCGGCGACGGAAGTCATATTTCCCTTATCGGAAAGTTTTTCGAGGAGAAGGGTGTGGATACTGAACTGATCGGTGTGGACATATCCAAAGACGGAATCCATATCGCAGGAAGAAAGGACAATGATGTGCTCTATTTTGTGGCAGATCTTGCGCATCTTCCTTTTAAAGACGATTCCATTGACGTCATCGTCAATATCCTGTCCCCGATCAACTACAAGGATTTTAAAAGAGTCCTGAGCGATGACGGACTCGTCTACAAAGTCATTCCTGAAACAGGATACCTTAAGGAGCTTCGCAAGCTTTACGGGATGTCCGAGTATCAGAATACCGAAATCGTTGAGCACCTTAAAGACAATGCAAAGGTAATCAAGGAAAGAAAAATAAAGTCAGTTGAAAATGTGGAAGCCTATCTTGATGATCTTCTTCTCATGACACCCATGCTGTGGGACAGAGAGATCATGGATCCCGGTGCAAAGCTTCGGGAAATCACCATAGACTGCGCACTTTTCACCTTTGGATTTGAAGATTAGACATTAAAGCTTGGAGGATGAGCATGGAAGATAAGAAAGGAAGTTACAGCGTCACGGATCTTACGTCCCTTGAAAAACTTGAACCTGTAAGAGTAAGACCCGGTATGTATATCGGGAGTACAGGTCAAAAGGGTGTTCATCACTGTGTCTGGGAGATCCTTGACAATGCCATAGATGAAATCACCAACGGCTATGGCGATACAGCGTATGTAATCCTTAATAAGGACAAAAGCGTAACGGTTATCGATAATGGTCGTGGT
>DAMDIS010000012.1:13268-23380 GCA_032100885.1 Proteiniclasticum sp. | reverse complement strand
CCCTGTGGGGATCCATCCGACCAAGAAGATTTCCGGTGTGGAAATGGTCTATACGGAGCTTCATACGGGCGGAAAGTTCAATAACGACAACTACAAGACCTCAGGAGGACTCCATGGCGTTGGTGCTTCCGTCGTCAATGCGCTCAGCAAATGGCTGGAAGTGGAAGTCCATAAAGAAGGAAAGATCTACAGGCAGAGATTTGAGCATGCCTATGATGAAAAATACAAGAGAGTCATGCCTGGAACAGCTGTAACAAAGCTTGAAGTGGTGGGTAAGACCAATAAGCAGGGAACGAAGATCACCTTCATGCTGGACCCTGAGGTGTTTACAAATATCGATTTCCGTTTTGAAATCATCGACATCCGTATGATGGAGCTGTCTTTCCAGAACAAGGGCATCACCCTTGTTCTACGTGACAGAAGAGGCGAAGAAGAAATCGAGAAGGTCTATCACAGCGAAAGGGGACTTCTTGATTTCATCGAATACCTGAATGAGTCAAAGACTGTCATACATCAGGAACCCATCCATTTTGAGGGAGAAAGATCCATTGGTAACGTCACCCTTCAGGGCGAAGTGGTTGTCCAGTTTACGGATTCAAGCCTTGAAAACATAGCAAGCTATGTGAACAACATTCCCACAAGCGAAGCGGGAACCCATGAGACAGGCTTCAAGACCGGAATGACCCGTGCCTTCAAGGAATGGGGCAAAAAGCTTGGCCTCAGCAAAGATACGAACTTCGAAGGAGACGACCTGAGAGAAGGGATGACCGCCATTGTAAAGACAAGGCTCACCAATCCCATGTTCGAAGGACAGACCAAGAACAAGCTCGGAAACTCCGAAGCCTATACTTTGATGAACGATCTGAGCTATTCGAAATTCTACGAGTGGATCGAAGACCATAAGGATATCGCCACAAACCTCATCAACAATGCGGTTGAGGCGGCAAAAAGAAGAGAAAAGATCAAGAAGATCAGTGATGCGGAAAGAAAGAAGGTCGGTAAAGGTACCGCTCCTCTTGCCGGAAAGATCGCTGTAGCCACTTCCAGAGACAAGGATGTTCTTGAGTTCATCGTGGTGGAGGGAGACTCCGCAGGAGGCTCTGCAAAGCAGGCAAGGGACAGAAGGTTCCAGGCCATCATGCCGTCCAAGGGAAAGATCATGAACACCGAAAAGCAGAAGCTTGAAAATGTCCTGGGCTCTGAGGAGCTTAGGCTCTTCAACACCGCCATCGGAACCGGAACACTGAACAACTTCAAGCTTGAGGATGTGAAGTACGGAAAAATCATCATCATGAGCGATGCCGACGTGGACGGATACCATATCCGTACCCTGTGGCTCACCTACATCTACCGATATATGAAACCGCTGATATCAAACGGGATGCTTTTCCTTGCACAGCCTCCGCTCTATAAGCTCTACAAGAACACGAAGAAAGGACAGATCCACAGATATGCCTACTCCGATGATGAGCTTGAGGCCACCAAGAAAGAGTTTGGTGCAGGCTACAACATCCAGAGATTCAAAGGTCTTGGTGAGATGAATCCGGACCAGCTCTGGGAAACGACCCTTAACCCCGAGACAAGAACCCTTCTTCGCGTGACCATCGATGATGCGGCACGTGCAGAGAGAATGGTTTCTCTTCTCATGGGTGACGTCGTAGAGCCCAGAAAAAACTATATCTACAAGCATGCAGAATTTTAGGAGGGAAAGTTTTTGGCCAGTAAAAATCAGATACCCACAGACAACAACATCATCAACGCCCCTCTTGAAGAGGTAATGCCTGACAATTTCCTGCCCTATGCTGTTGAAGTTGCCAAAGACAGAGCACTTCCAGATGTACGTGACGGCCTTAAGCCCGTGCACAGAAGAATTCTCTACGGCGCTTACCAGCTGAAGGCGTTTCACGATAAGCCCTACTACAAATCCGCAAGAATCGTCGGTGACATCCTGGGTAAGTACCATCCCCATGGTGATGCTTCCGTATATGATGCCATGGTCATTCTTGCTCAGAACTTCTCCACAAGACTTCCGCTCATCGACGGACACGGAAACTGGGGCTCCATAGACGGAGACAGTGCAGCGGCCATGAGATATACGGAAGCCAGGCTTTCAAGAGGCGCAGAAGAAATGCTGAGGGACATCGACAAGGATACAGTGGATTTCACCTTCAACTATTCCGATACCGAGCTTGAGCCTAAGGTTCTGCCTGCAAGGTATCCGAACCTTCTTGTAAATGGAGCATTCGGTATCGCAGTCGGTCTTGCGACCAATATTCCGCCGCACAACATGAGAGAAAGCATTGATGCGGTATGTGCCTATATTGACGATCCTGAGATCACCGTTTCGGGACTCATGGAACATGTCAAGGGACCGGATCTTCCCACAGGAGGTGTCCTCATCGGAGGAGACTCACTTGTTGAAGCCTATGAGAAGGGCGAAGGAAAGGTCATTCTAAGAGCAGATGCCAAGGTGGAGAAACTGACCACAGGAAGATTTGCCATCGTCATCACGGAGTTCCCTTACAGAAAGAACAAGGCGAAGCTTCTTCAGCAGATCTCCAACATGACTGCGGACAAGAAGCATCAGAAAGCCCTGGACGGAATCATGGACATCAGAGATGAATCGGACCGTGAAGGTATCCGATCCGTCATCGAATTCAAAAAGCAGATCGACCTTGAAACCGCAGAGAAGATTCTTCTCTATCTCTACAAGAGATGCGATCTTCAGATCAACATCAATTTCAACATGGTTGCGCTCTACAAAGGAAAACCTGAAACAATGGGCCTTAAGGACATAATCAGGTACTATGTGGAACATCAGAGAGAAGTTGTCACAAGAAGAACCCTGAAAGAGCTCGATATTGCAAAGAAGAGGTTCCATATCGTGGAAGGCTTCATGAAAGCCATCGACATCATGGATGAGGTCATCAGGACCATCAGAGAGTCAAGTTCCAAGACCAATGCGAAGGACAACCTTATGAAGGAGTTCGGTTTCAGCGAAGAGCAGGCGACTGCCATTCTAGAGCTGATGCTCTACAGACTGACAGGCCTTGAACTGAATGCCTATGTCAAGGAGCACAATGAGCTGACTAAGCTCATAAGGAGTCTTGAAAAGATCATCAACAGCAGGAAAGAACTGGATAAGCTGATCAAGAAGGAACTTCTTGAAGTGGGACAGAACTACGGAGACGACCGAAGAACGAAGATCATCAAGGATGAGGAGGAAGCGGTCATCGATGCCATGGACATCATCGTTCAGGAAGATGTTGTGGTCACCATATCTAAGGAAGGCTTCATCAAGCGTATGCCGCTGAAGAACTATCAGAGGGTGACCTCTGATGTGAGCGCCATCGAGTACAGAGAAGGAGATGCGATCAGCGTCATCCTTGAAAGCAACACGAAGGATACGCTCTACATCTTCTCAAGCAGCGGTATGCTCTATCAGCTGAAGACCATGGATGTTCCCGAACATAAATGGAAGGACAAGGGCGTACGCCTGGACAACTACATCAAGGGCATCGACTTCAATGAAGAAACCATCATCGCAGCCTTCTCCATCGAGAGTAATGCGGATGAGGGTACCTTAAAGTTCATCACTTCAAGGGGTTCCATGAAGAAAACGGACCTTGAGCAGTTCAAGACGAACTACACCAAGATCATCGCCCTAAAGCTCAGAAAAGATGAGAAGCTTGTGGCTGTGATTCTTGAGAGAAACAGAGTGCTTTATGAAAACACTCTGGGTGAGCTTCTCCCTAAGGTCTACAAGGACTACATCTATGAAAACAGGGATCAGCTGGACTTTATGGATCTTCCGGCAGTTCCTTACTTTGTGAGGATCCTTACAAAGAACGGTCTTGACTTCACCGTGCCTGAAGCAGACGTCATGGTCAAGGACAGAATGACAACGCCTGACTCCTTCATCAGTCTTCCGGACAAGGATGAAGTCTATAAGGTTCACTATGAGTCTGACTATGAGGCGAAAGCCTTTATCCTGACGGTTTCCGACCGTGGTGAGATTAAAGTGACCCAAAGAGCGTCAAGATCGAAGAACCTGTTTAAGGTGAGCGGAGAATCCTACTTAAGCCTCATCATCGTGACAAGTGCCGGCATCTACTACAAGCTGCCCATGTATATGTTTGAAAATCTGGAAGGATCTGTACTTCTGTCCGATCTTTATGACGGCGTGGACAAGGCAGAAAGGGTTGTGGGCATATTCACCCTCGAAGAGGATGCGGCAGACGCTCATGAAGTCTACTTTGTTACAGAGGAAGGTATGGTCAAGCGAACCCCTGCAAGTGATTTCAGAGGGGATGTGACCACTTCCCATGTCATGAAATTCAAGCATCCGACGGACAGGCTGATCTATGCTGAAGCGTTCCCTGGAGAAATGGACGAAGATATCCTGCTCATTTCCGAAAAGGGTATGGCCATAAGGTTTGAAACCAGCAGCATCTCACTTCTTTCAAGAAACGCCTCAGGTGTTCTTGGTATGAATCTGAAGGACGAGGATCGTGTATTCTTTGCCCAGGTCATCACAGACGAGAAAGAGATTGTCGTGGGATCAAAAGCCAATGTGGATGAAACCATAAAGATCAAGGACATCAAGCTTCAGAACCGTGCCACAAGAGGAAAGAACATCATGATGGTGGTTCTTGGAGATAAGATCAACAAGGTGGATCCAAGCTAAAAATGCAACTTGATTTATATCTGATTTAGAGAACAGGAACTTAAATCTCCTCAGGTCAAGGACAGTAGTTTTAACTGTTATGATTTGAGGAGATTATTTATGACAAATTGAAGAACATTAATATCTCTCTTTGTACTCTGAACATAAAAAATGAATGCATTTATTCGTTGCATTTCAAGTTAATTCTTATTGAAATACGGAGGATACTATGGAAGAAAATTCATTCACATCAAAAGAAAAGAAGAACAACAAATTAATAAAAAAGTCACTGTTTATAGTTGGCATTGTTACACTTGTATTGATAGTGTTTTATTTCATTTTTCAGCAGTATAATCGTACAGATTCTTCTAATATTGATCAGAAGAAAACAATAATTACTACGGAGAATGCTGAAGAAGCATATATATCTGACACTGAGACACTCATGAAAGAATTTAATATTATGGATGCTTATATTGAGTCAATTCCTGATGGAGAAATGGCAGGTTTCAAGCTATTCAGATTAACTGTTATGAGCGATTCTTTTGAATATTTATCAGATATAGAAAAGGCGAATTTTCTTCAGAAATGGAGTGCAGTAAATTATTCTGAATCAAAAGTGGCCGTTTTTCGAACTGTAGAATCAAATGGAAATGTCTATGAATTCAGTAGTGGATTAACTTTGAAAAATGGAGAAGCTTTTAATAGAGAGACTGTAGGAGATGTAGGGATTCAGGAAAATTATACTGAACCTATTCCTCTTGGGCCTGAATATCCTAAGATGGCGTCTGGAGATGATAAAAAATTCGCTTATGAAGCTGCAAAAGCAGCTGTTTTAGAAGTCCTATTTGCTCCAACAACTGCTATCTTCCCTGTAGAAATTGAAAATGATGACATATGGGAAATGAGTCCAGGGATTTTTAGCATTCAATCGTATGGAGATTCTCAAAATAAATTTGGAGCCATGTTAAGGTTCCAATATGCAGTAAAGATAGAACGAATTAACTGGAATAGTTATAAAGTACTGGATATATTAATTGAATAGAGCAATATTCTAGAAGAGCCTCGATTAGCTGGAGTCAAATAACTATTGTAACGACAACATTTCAGTGCAGTAAATTTTCTGTCTGTTCATGAGTGATTAAAAATCCCTCAGTATAATGAGACTAGTTATACACCAATGTGTCTAATTAAAATAAGTAGAAATAAACTGATATTGAAGTGGAGGAACTGAATATGGAGAAAAAAGCTCTAGTTATCGTTAATCCTTCTTCCGGCAGAGAAAAAGCGGAACACCATGCTGAAGATGTGGTCAAGATTCTGGAAAAGAAATATGATAAGGTGACACTCAGAAAAACCGAAGGTGCAGGAGATGCCAAGAAGTTTGCCAGCGAAGCGGCACATGAAGGCTATAATCTTGTTGTGGCAATGGGTGGCGACGGAACAGTCAATGAGGCAGTTAATGGCCTGGCGTCCCATGATAAGAGACCTAATTTCGGTATAGTCCCCATGGGTACAGTCAATGATCTGGCAAGAGTGCTCGGAATTTCCCTGGACCCTGAAGAGGCGGTCAGAGTGTTTGAAGAGGAGAATCTTCAGTCCATCGATATCGGCAGGATTGGAGACCGCTACTTCAATAATGCCCTGTCACTGGGGGATATCTCGGAGAGCATCTATCAGGTGACACCGGAAGAGAAATCTAAGCTTGGACCCCTGGCATACCTTGTCGCAGGCGCGAAAAAAATGATGGAGCAGAAAAACATCAGAATAAAGCTGACTTATGAAGGTAAGAGCATGGATGTTGAGCTTGCAGCTCTAGTCATTGTGCTTACAGGTTCCATTATCGGAATTCAGGACGTCATTCCCACAGCAGATCTTGAAGACGGCAAACTGCATATCGTTCTGATTCATGAACTGAATTTCGTGGAAGGGATGAAGCTTCTGCCTAAGGTGTTCAGCGGAGAAGTCACTGAATCGGAGAATGTTACATACATTGTCACAGATAAGATATCCATAGAATCCTTGACTGATGAAAACTATACCAGCGATATCGATGGTGAGGAAGGTCCTAAACTTCCATTTACCGTTGAAGCCCTGAAGAGTCATATACAGATTCTGGTACCTTGAGTGAATGATGAGCAGTAAATAATAAAAGCAAAAAGAGATAAAACCCATCAGGTTATGCGTTAGATCCTTTCGCATTTCCTGATGGGTTTTAATAAAGAACTAATATGGGATATCTTGACCCTTGAATGGCTTCATCCTTATTATGAGTGTTATATATTATTATGCAGTATTGAGTTTAAAAGTTATTCTTTTATATCAATGATAGTATTTTTAGGTGTAACTATCTGATCTATCTTAAAGCTTGAATCAAATTGCTCATGTCCGATCATCTCTTCATATTGAGGATACATATAATGGGATTTAAAATTGAACATTATAGTTTCTCTATAACTAAAATTATAAATATTCTTCATGATTATTTGGAAAGTTAACTTTCGTTCATTGCTGCAAATCATTTTTTCATATAATTTTTCATCAAACAGTAAGTATATATCAATCCCCATATCAGATTTTAGTATGTTAATGTAATCAGCGTTTCCGATACTATGTTTGAGGAAGAGAGTCTTACCATTGAATATAAGAGACTTTAACTGGATATCTAGGCTAAGAATATCTGTAATACTCTTTAACTCAAACTTAAGAAATCTGGTGAACATTGAATGCATATTACCTCCTAGAACAAGAGGTGTTTCATCAACATAGTAGTAAAGTGTTTTATCGTCTAGTAAATAACCTCCAGTAAATTTACCTTTCTGTGCACTATGCATTTTTAATACAGGCATTATTCTATTATTACTGTTGGATTCTTGAATGGATAAAAGTCTATCACTTATATCGTTCGATTTTTTGTTTAAGGAAACTGTAATCATTCCCAGAAATGTTGTCCCTATAAATGACAAAACGGCACCATAGTATACTAAGAGTTCGATTGGACCCCAAGCCGTTTTATACCCATCACTAAATTTGTATAGTTCATTTATAAGAATTGGCCCAAGAATAACAGATGTAATAATTATGCTACCAAAAATTATGTACGTTTTTTTCATAATTCTCTCCCTTAAAATATATTAATAATATTATAAACTAATAAAGAGAGATAATGAATTAATTAATAGTAGTAATTGAAAGAATACTCAATAAAATAACAATGAGCACAGATTTAATCTCCGTCACTTAAACCGGGCAAAGGCCACAAGAATGCCTTTGTCGCAGGACTCGAATCCGTTCTTCTCATAGAAGTGCCGTACATTCTTCGCTTCTTCAGTGAGCAGCACTTTCTGCCTGACGTGTTTGTACTTTTCAAGCACTTCCTGAAGGAGCATGCTTCCGATCCCTTTATCTCTGTGGGTATTCAGGACAAGGATATCCTGGATGTAGAGAATTGTGTGACCATCACCAACGGTACGTATGAGGCCGATGAGCTCTTCTTTTTCCCAGGCTGTGATGACATCAAGGGAAGAGGAGAGGGCAGCTTCCAGAACCTCCAGATCTTCGGTGTAGGCTGACCAGCCGGCATCATTATATAGCTTTTCGACTTTTCTCATGTCGATCTGTTTGATATCTAAAAATGTTGTATTCATTTAGTTCCTCCCAAGGACGAATTTTCATTAATATATTCATGATAAACTAAACCCTGCGGTTTTTAAACAGAAGAAAAAAGCCATGACACTTTAGCATCATAGCTCGATCTCCAAGCCTGAAGTTAAAGCATCAGGCTTGTCTATTTTGTTTGGCTTGGGGCTTATTTAATTTACGGAATTTAGATGAGTCTCAGGATGAGACCTCTGAGGTCCTGCTCGGTGGGATTCACGGGGTTTCCTCCAGTGCACATGTCTTTCATGGCAGTGCCTGTGAGCTCGTCCATATATTCGATGACCTTATTCCGGTCGATGCCTGCTGTGATGAGATTCTTCGGGATATTGAGTGCCTTTTTCAGGAGAATCACACTCTGAATCAGTGCATGAGCGGCGATATGGTCATCTTCAAAGGCATGAGTGATGTCATGAAAAGATTCGGAATCACACAAGAGGACCTGGATGATACTGATGTAGATATAGATATTTAACAGAATATTGAATTTCATCCTATGAGGTGTATTGATGAGCTGGCAAATCAAATTTTATGAAGATGTAATAGAGGACATAGAAAGCCTGGATGGTTCCAAGAAGAAGGAAGTCATGAAGGGAATATTAAAGGTCTCTCAAAATCCGCTTCCGAACACTGAAGGTGGCTATGGAAACCCATTAGGAAATAAGTCTGGAGTAAATCTCACTGGATTATTTAAAATCAAATTAAGACAATCTGGGTTGAGAATTGTTTATTTCCTCGAACGAGAAGATGAGATGATGAATATCGTCATCGTATCAATACGGGATATTGATTATGTATACGAGCAGGCAGCAAAAAGATCAAAAAAATAATGCAGACTTACAGCAAAGGGATTCATATGAGTCCTTTTGTTTTTTTGTTTTAAGGGCTTGTCTGCTGAATCGTACACCTTTTTGTATACTGACTCAAAGTCTTTAATATGATAGAATAGAGAAATTGAGTCAATTTCTACTAGCGCAATACTCTTTGAGGGAGAATAGATGTGAGATATTTTAAGAAGGATATAATAGGTATACTGGCTGCTGTGATCATGGTTTTCCTTGTTTCGGCAGTCATTGATACAAGACTGGATATGGTCGTATTTGACCGAAATCAGGAAATGCTTGAGGATTATGAAAGAATAAATGAAGCGGTCATCAGCTATGACCAGTCCCGTCTTTCCTTTCGTCTCTATAACCGTAACCGTGACAAGGCAAGCCTTGAAGAATACAGGGTATCAAAAGACGATGTCTTTTCAGCCCTGGAGGAGCTCTCTCCGGTGTTCGGAAATAATGAAGAGACCAATATGAACTACAGAATCGTTTCTCAGATGCTGGAGCATCGGGAGGAACTGATTGACGCCTATGTGCTTTATGCAGTCCAGGGAGAATCTCTGTCGGAGGATCTTGAATACATCCTTAATTTAAGCGACCGTATTTCCGCTCAGATGAACAGCCTGGCCTCGTCGTACCTCAAGCAGATGAACAGCATAAACGAGGAAAACATGCTTTGGTATCAGAAGAATCAGGACATTTCTAACGGTCTGACTTTTCTCATCCTTCTTACCCTCATCGTCATCATTCTTGTGATTTCGAGAAAGGTGAAGGGAAAGCTTCTGGAGGCGGCCGGAGTCGTCACGGAAATCGGAAACAGAAACTTTTCGGTGCGGAGTATGGAGAGGACCCAGTACGAGGATCTTAATGTCTATATCGACACCATGAACAACATGAAAGATGAGATCAAGGATCTCATCCTTCAGACAGAAGAACATGCCAGAAGTCAGATCCAGTAT
>DAMDIS010000012.1:9156-13135 GCA_032100885.1 Proteiniclasticum sp. | reverse complement strand
CTTCAACACTTTGAGCATCGTCATCAGGCATATCCAGTTTGGAGAGCTTGAGACTTCCATCAAGCTCATTAAGGAGACCTCGAAGATCCTGAGAAGCAGTCTCGGGAAGAAAAAAGGAACGATACCCCTTGATGATGAGATCGAGCTTCTGAACGCCTATATCTTCATCCAGCAGCTGCATCTTAAAGACCGGGTGGAAATCAGCCTCGATGTGAGAAAAGCCTACGGCAACGAGATTCTTGAGGTTCCGCCTCTTGTCATTCAGCCTCTTGTGGAGAATGCGGTCATGCATGGCATGAGCGAGACTACAGATGGAGGAAAGATCGACATCATGATCATGGAGAAGGCGGACAAGGTGGAAGTGAGCGTAAAAGACAACGGACTTGGCATTTCGCCCGAAATCCTTGAAAAGGTCAGAAGCGGAAGCTACGAAGGGCATATCGGTCTTCTTAATGTGGTGGAAAGACTTAGGCTCATCTATGACAGAGACGATGTTTTCTCCATAGACAGCAACAAGGGAGAAGGCACTACAGTAGTCCTTAGTCTCTACAAGAGGAGGGAAGAAGATGTATAAAGTGATCCTTGCGGATGACAAGATGCAGGAAAGGGAATATCTGAAGAAATTTATAGAAGACAACTTTTCCTGGGACCTTAACATCCTCTGCGTCGCTCATGACGGAGAAGAGGTGCTGTCCATGATCCGTCAGGAGGAGCCTGATCTTCTTCTTCTCGACATCCAGATGCCGAAGGTTGACGGACTTGAGGTGGCGGCTCAGGTGAGCCGGACTCATCCGAACATCAAGGTTGTCCTCATAACGGCCTTTGCGGAATTTACCTATGCCAAGCAGGCCATTAAGCTTGGGGTATCGGACTATCTCCTTAAGCCCTATACAGACGGAGAACTTAAGGAAGTCATCGATCAGGTGATTCTGTCCCTTGACCAGGGCAAGAACCAGACAAGAGAGAAGACTATGGGACCCAAGGCGGTCCGTGTGGAAGACCTGGAGGAGAAGTCCATCATCACGAAGATCCTGCAGAAGAATGTGGATTCCAGATTCTTCGAGAAGCACCTCATGGGTCTTTTCAGTAAAGGTTTAAGATACAAGTGCGTTGTTCTTTATGAGGAGCATATGCTCTGGCAGGATGTGGAGACCATGGATGTTGTAAGGGGCTTTTTCAGGAAGAACGACCTTACGGTCATTGCAGACTTTGAAGGGAAGGAGAAGATTCTCTTTCTCTTTGGGGAGAAGAACCAGAGCTTCAATGAGCTTGACCAGAGCATTAAAAGAACGAGAAAGTTTTTTCAGGACGGTTTCCAGGAGGAGGTCTATGTGGGCGTCAGCGGCTTCTACGAGGAGCTTGGGGATCTTACCAGGGCTTATTCCGATGCGGTTACCTTCATTACGGATTTTGGCCACCCGAAAGTCAAGCTTTCCTATGAGGAGAACAGAAAGTATGAGCTTGCGCTCATCCACTCGGAGGCAAACATCAAGCTGCATGTCATGAACAAACATGAGAAGGAAGCGGTTGAGGGTCTCAGCTTCTACATCGATGAAGTGCTCTCGAGAAGAACGGTATCCTTCATGGAAAGAAGGCTTGCCTATCTTTCCTACGGCATCATCAGAAGCGTTTATGATGTTCTGGGTAAGGAAGATGAGGGACGTGAGAGAATCCTCTCATTTTTAGGCAGCGAGAACCTGAGAAGCGGAAGCCTCGACAAGGAGAGGGAAGAGACCGTAAGGCTCATCAGAGAGCTCATTGAAAGTCTTGGGGAGATCTCTGTCTACAACAATGTCACTTTAGTCAAGGATGCCAAAGCCTATATCCTGAACAACTTCAGAGAGAAGATCACCCTTGCAGATGTTGCAGAAGCGGTGGGGATCAGCTACGGACATCTCTCCAAATGCTTCAGGCAGGTGGAAGGGAACTCCTTCAACAGCTACCTTATGGAGGTTCGAATAGAAGAGGCGAAAAGGCTCATGAGAGAAGGAAATCATCCCATAAGCGAGATTGCATATCTTACAGGAATCGGGGATCCCAACTATTTCAGCAAGTGCTTCAAGAAGCAGACCGGTCTATCGCCCAAAGAATATGTGACCATGACCATCGCAGAGAGCATGAAATAACAGTGAATGGCGTAGCCGCTCAATTAATGAACTGAATTGACCAATAGATGTGAGGCAGAAGGGAGCAGGTTTTGCTCCAACTGCCTCATTTCCATATAGATGGGCAGCTGAAGGGGTTAAAGGAGAAGTCTCTGACAGCTGAAGTAATCACAGGAAGGAAAAAAATGAATGGTAAAATTTGGTTTTTCAGCATCTGGTCATAGCATTTCATCCAAACCAATGACCAATTTTTACTAGTTTTGACTTCTTATTCCATTCTTTATGGATCATTCACCTCGTATAATGGGGATTGTAATCGTAAAGAATAGAAAATTCAGGGAGGAAACATTAAATGAAAAAAGCGAAAATCATGGCAATTGCCCTTAGTTCACTTATGGCATTAAGCATACTTGCAGGATGCTCAAGTGAGACCCCGGCAGCAAATCCAGAGACACCAGCTGAAACACCGGCAGGTACTGAAGGTGAACCTTCAGGGGACGCGGAGATTGTATTAAGATATGGTGATGTCAATCCGGACGGACACGTTCTTCTTGATTCAGCCGAATTCTTCGCTGAGAAGGTTTCAGAGATGAGTGATGGTAGAATCAAGATCGAGATCTATCCTTCAGGACAGCTTGGAGACGACAATGAAGTCTATCAGGCACTTCAGATGGGTGCTGTTGACCTTTATAGAGGGAACTCCGCATCCCTTACAGATTTTGGAAGCATGGAAGTCACAGCCCTTGCACTTCCATACATCTTCAGAGACAGAGCTCATTTCTGGGCACTGGCAAGTGGAGATCTCGGACAGAGCATTCTAGACAACATCCAGGAAACTGGTTCAAGAATGGTTGGACTGTACTACATGGATGAAGGCGCAAGAAACTTCTTCACCACAGAGAAACCTGTAACAAAGCTTGAAGACCTTGCAAACCTTAAGATCAGAGTTCAGAACTCCGCGCTTATGCTGGACACGATTTCCGCACTTGGCGCAAACCCTACACCAATCGACTATGCTGAGCTTTATACCTCACTTCAGACGGGTGTCGTAGACGGAGCTGAAAATCCACCAGCAAGCTACTTCTCAAACAAGTTCTATGAAGTTGCCCCTAACTATGTTCTTGATGGACATACCTACTCACCATCAGTTGTTCTGATGAGTGAAATCACATGGAACAAGCTCAGTGCAGAAGACCAGGCTCTACTTGTAGAAGCCGGTGAACTGACAGAAGCCTACAACAAGGATGCCATCGAAGCTGCCGACCAGAAGGCATATGACGATCTTGAAGCTGCCGGTGTAAACATCACGACACTTGAAGATCCTGAAAAATGGTCTGCTGCCATGGACTCTGTCTATGAGAAGCATGGTGCGAACTTCCTTGAGCTGATCGAAGAAGTCAAGGCTCTAAAATAAACAAGCAGCTTGAATAGGATTGACTATTGTTATTGTCCCCATACATTAAGGTAGAACAATCTGTAATTGATAGAGAAGTCCGGTGACATCATAAGATGATGAGATCATCGGACTTCTATTATGAGTGAAGAAGGGAGTAAGAAAATAAATGAAGAAAATAATCGACCGTACATTTCTCTACATCGAGAATATCTGCAAGGTTCTGCTCATTGTCCAGATCATCTCTGTAACCATCGTTGTTGTGGGCAGGCAGGTATTTGGACGTACACCGGTCTGGGGAGAGGAACTGACCCTGTTTTCCATGGTGTGGATGTCCCTCCTTGGCGCGACCATTCTCCTGAAGAATGATGGTCACATTGCCGTTACTGCACTGGATGTCTATCTGCCGGCTAAGGTGATCAAGGCGCTTGATCTTCTGTCCTATCTGTTCCTTGGTTTCTACGCAGTGATCATGGTGATC
>DAMDIS010000012.1:6495-9146 GCA_032100885.1 Proteiniclasticum sp. | reverse complement strand
GTGGAACTTACCGGGCTCAACATGATGCCTGCCCTGAAGATCAAGTCCAGCTGGCTTTATGGTGCAATGCCTGTTTCGGCCTTTGCGATGGTTGTCATCCTTCTTGAGAAGATCTACCTTCTCTTCAAGGGTAAGGAATACAAGATCTAGAACTTAATGCAGTAATCTGATTATTATTTTTAGGAGGAATCATAGATGCCGAATTTAACCATTGCCACAGTCATACTGATAGGCAGTTTTATCCTTTTTATCGCCCTACGTTTTCCCATCGCCTATTCCCTCGGAATCTCTTCTGTACTGACCGTCATGTATCTGGGCATGCCCATCGAGATGGTTGCACAGAACACCGTTAAGGGAATCAATGCGTTTTCACTTATGGCCGTACCGTTCTTCATCATCTCGGGAGACCTTATGAGCCAAGGAGGAATCGCGAACCGCCTTGTGGGCCTTGCCAACGCTCTGGTCGGCTGGATGAGAGGCGGACTTGCTGTTGTCAACATCGTTGCGTCCATGTTCTTCGGAGGTATTTCCGGGTCATCCGCGGCTGATACAGCGTCTCTTGGACCAATCCTAATCCCTATGATGAACAAGCAGGGATATGACAACGAGTTCTCCACAGGCATCACCTGTGCAAGTTCTGTTCAGGGCATGCTGATTCCGCCGAGCCATAACATGGTCATCTATGCCATGGTTGCAGGATCAGTATCTGTGGGTGCACTTTTCCTTGCAGGCCTTGTACCTGGAATACTTCTTGGACTTTTCCTTCTTGTCTACAGCCTTTATGTGTCCAAGAAGAGAAACTATCCTAAGGGGGATGCCTTCAGCATCAGAAACGTTCTTGTGGCACTGAAGGAATCCATTTTCGGACTCATAACTGTACTTATCGTTGTTGTCGGTGTCATCGGCGGTTTCTTCACTGCCACAGAAGCGGCAGGACTCTCCGTTGTATGGGCGTTCATCGTGACTTTCTTCATCTACAGAGAAATTCCGCTGAAGCAGTTCTGGTCCATTCTCGGAAACTCACTTAGAACAGTATCCATGGTCATGATCATCATCGGAACATCAGCGGCATTCGGATGGCTTCTGGCTTTCCTTAAGGTTCCGGAAATGGTCGCTGGAGGAATCCTCAATGTCACCACGAATCCGGTTCTTGTACTATTGATTGTCAATGTCATTCTGCTGATTTTCGGTATGTTCATGGATATGGCGGCAATCATCACCATCACAACACCGATCCTTCTTCCTATAGCCATGTCAGTTGGAATGGACCCTGTGCACTATGGTGCCATGATGGTTCTGAACCTCGGTATCGGTGTACTGACACCACCAGTTGGAACAACCCTCTTCATCGGTTCGGCCATCTCCGGTCTTAAAATCGAGAAGCTTGCCAAGAGCATGATCCCCATGTATATCGTAATGGTTGCGACACTTATGGTCATTACATTCGTACCTGATCTTGTCATGACCCTTCCAAGACTGCTTATGAAGTAGAACTTTAGATGATACTCATATATTTTCAGGTATTGTTACGCTTAAATCCATACGATTAGACTGAAAGAGAAAGCCTTTAACAGGCAAACCCATATGGGCTGCAGTTTGGAAAAAAGCCATAATATATCAGAGGTTTCTTATGAAAAGTAAGAAACCTCTTCTTTATAGTAAAAGACTGAGAGGCAGCTGAATGTGATGAAAGGAAGAATCACATACGCTGGAATATGCATCGACCGGAAAGATAAATGAAATTGATTGATGAGACATAATTAGTGTAAGATAAGAGAAATAAGAAGAAGTTCAGTGAGCGTTTCCTCTGTTTGTCCCTCTTGATACCCAAAGAGAAGGTATAAGGCTTTAGAGAAGAACAGAGTGCAGACTTTAAGGAGGAATTTAAATGAATAAAATCAGATGGGGTGTCCTTGGCTTTGCAAGAATAGCCAAGAATGAAGCTATCCCGGCCATACAGGAATCGGAATCATCCATGCTCTATGCGGTGGCCTCAAGAAATGAGGAGAAACTGGAAGAGGCAAGAAAGCTTTTTACACCATGTATGCTTTATAACAGCTATGATGATCTCATTGATGATGAGGATATTGATGCGGTGTATATTCCGCTGCCCAATGCCCTGCACAAGGAGTGGGCGATCAAGGCCATGGAGAAGGGAAAGCATGTCCTATGTGAGAAACCCCTAGCAATGAACGAGGAAGAAGTCAGAGAAATGATGGAAGCGTCAGAGAAAAATGGAGTGCTTCTCATGGAAGCGGTCATGTACCGTTATACCCACAGGACAAGAATGGTCAATGAGGTTCTTGAAAGTGGGGTCCTTGGAGACATCAGGCATGTGGATTCCACCTTCAGGTTCTTCCTGGACCGTGAAAACACCATCAAGATGAAACCTGAGCTTGGGGGAGGTGCCCTTTATGATGTGGGCTGCTATCCTGTGAACTTCATCTCAATGGTGATGAAGGATGAGCCAAGTGAAGTCGCTGCCTTTGCCAAAATTGAGAATGGAGTGGATGTGCAGGTTTCCGGTCTTCTGAAATATGAGGATGGAAGAACTGCCAGTCTTCATGCAGGATTCAACGCCTTCGGAAAGAACTGCAGCGAAATCATCGGAAGCCTAGGAAGACTTGTGGTTACGGACACTTTTCTTGACA
>DAMDIS010000012.1:0-6323 GCA_032100885.1 Proteiniclasticum sp. | reverse complement strand
TGACGATTTCTCCGAAGCCATTCAGGAAAAGAGAAAGCCCATGTTCAGTCTGGAGGAGAGCCTCTTAAACAGCAGGATCCTGGACAGAATCCAGAAGGAAATCAGAAAATGATAATGACAAAAACAATCTAATAGAATTTTCTGTTAACTTATGCTCATTATTATCATACATGTTATAATATACCTAAACTAGAACGTCATACGATGAGAAAATGATGACTGATTTAGAATAGGGGGTAGGGAAAATGCATAAAAGAGTTATGGTCATACTGGCACCGGGATTTGAGGAGATTGAAGCGGTCAGTGTGATCGATATTTTAAGAAGAGCCAAGGTGAATGTGCAGATCTGTTCCACGGACAAGGAATTTGTGACAGGGTCTCATAACATCACCCTAAAGAGTGATGCAAGACTTGAATTCATCGATGTGTACAATGATGACTATGACCTCATCTATCTGCCAGGTGGAGTACCTGGAGTAAATCACCTTGCTGAGAGCGAAGATGTCATGAAGCTTCTCAAGAAGTACAACGAGGACGGTGTCTTGATCGGTGCCATCTGTGCAGCACCATGGGTGCTGGATCAGGCGGGTATTTTGAAGAATCATGAAGTGACCTCTGCTCCGACATTTAAGGACAAGATCTCGCCGAAATCCTATGTGGACAAGGTGTTTGTCACATCTGGTAATATTCTGACTTCAAGAGGAGCAGGAACATCCATGGAAATGGGGTTCAGGATTCTGGAAGCGCTGGGACTTGAGGAGGAAGCCAAGAAGCTGCGTGAGGATATGCAGTACAATTTCCTTATGGATAATTCTTCAGAAGAGTAATGTAGAAGAGCAGACATCGAAATGAAATTAACCGGATAAATTGTGATTTATGGTATACCTGAGCCTTAAAAAGCTCAGGTATATTTTATCTTATGACTTTTTCAAGTTATAATAATGGAATGTATCGTGTAAAATGAATAGAAGATATGAATGACGAGAATCTGTTTATAGTAAATGACAGTTGAACGATCATGACAGGAGATAGAGTAAGAATGCAAAGTAAATGGCTGATCAGAAATATTAAATACGACTATAAAGGCTTAAGCCAGACCATAAAGCTGCCTGAGGAAATCTGCAGATGCCTTATCAACCGCTGTCCGGGAAGCCTTGATGAGATCATGGACTATCTGGAACCGGATCTTTCGAAGCTTCATGATCCGGCGCTCTTAAAAGATATGGATCTTGCGGTGGAGATGATTCTACATGCCATCGACGAGGAGAAGCTCATCAGGCTTGTGGGAGATTTTGATATCGATGGGTCCATGAGCATCTATGTGGCTCTTAGCGCACTTGAAAAGTGCGGAGCAAATGTGGATTACGAGATTCCGGACAGAATCAAAGACGGATATGGAATCAACAAGGATATTGTTCAGAAGGCAAAAGATGACGGAGCAGGACTTATCATCACATTCGACAATGGCATATCGGCAATGGAAGCCGTTCAGTATGCGAAGGAAATCGGACTGGATATCATCGTCACAGACCATCATGATGTGCCTTATGTCATGCAGGATGGGGAGAAGGTGCAGGTAGTGCCTCCAGCTGACGCTGTGGTGAATCCTAAACAGGAAGACTGCAGTTATCCATATAAGTATCTATGTGGAGCTGGAGTGGCTTTTAAGCTCGTTACAAGCCTATATGCAGAGCTTGGCATTCCAGTGGAAGAGCTGGAAGAGTACATTCCATTTGTAGCCATCGCTACGGTCGGAGACATCGTGGACCTGACCGGTGAAAACCGGATCATCGTGAAACATGGTCTAAAGATGCTTAAGGATACGAAAAACGAAGGACTTATTGCACTTGCCGAAGTCAGCAAAGTGGATATCAGAAACATTTCCACCTACATCATCGGATTTGTCCTAGGACCGTGCTTCAATGCAGCCGGAAGGCTGGCTACGGCGAAGATGACCATAGAACTTCTATTCTCGGAAGGTGATGATGCGAAGAGGATTGCAGATGAGCTTTATCAGCTGAACCAGAGAAGAAAGGCCATGACTGAAGAAGGAATCCTTCTGGCCGAAGATGAAATCAAGGCTAAGGGAATAAGCGAGGACCAGGTCATTGTGCTGAAACTTGAAGATGTGCATGAAAGTCTCGCTGGAATCATTGCTGGACGAGTAAAAGAACGTTACTACAGACCTACAATTGTTCTGACCCGAACAGAGAACGGACTCAAGGGCTCAGCAAGATCCATTGAAGAGTACAATGTTTTCGAAGGCCTCAATAAATCCAAGGACTATCTGATCAAATTTGGTGGCCATCCCATGGCAGCAGGGCTTACGCTTTCTGAGGACAATCTTGAGAGTTTCAGAATGGACATGCTTAGGAATTCAACCCTTCAAGGGGATGACCTCATACCGAAAGTGACAATAGATGCAAAACTTAGTCCCGGTGTCATCACCACAGCATTTGTGAAGAGTCTTTCTAGGCTTGAACCCTTTGGAAAGGCGAATCCTAAACCCATATTTGCGGAGAAGAATCTTCTGATCAGTCAGATATATCTTCTCGGAAAAGACAAGGATCATCTGAAGCTTGTCTTCAGTTCCAATGGTGTTTCTGTTGAAGGAATCTATTTCTATGGCGTGAGAATCATTAAAGATCATTTCAGAGAAGTGCACAAAATGGAAGTAGATGATTTATCCAAAGCTCTGAAGAACACGAAGTGTGATATCCTTTTCTATCCCGATATCAATAGTTATAACGGTAATAGTAAGGTGCAGCTCAAGATTAGCGACTTCAGAATATCAGATCAATAAAAAACGGTGATATATTTATGAATATTGACATTGTAAAGTGGTATAAGTTGTGATACATTTATTATTGTGGTAGATTGTATCATTGTCATTGGGTACGTGAGTAGACGGAATCCAGATGGCTTGGAGAATATATCATGCCATTGGAACCTGGATAAAAATATGCTAGAATCCTCTATCTATTGCGTGATGATATTGAAGTAGGCATTTTCCAGGTTCCTTTATCGGAAATAATAATGTGCAGTAAAAGTATGAAAGGGTCAGTAATTATCTTGCGATGATTACTGACCCTTAGCTTTCTTGAGATATATCGTATTCGTTACTGATTATTACCGGCATTTCCCGAGGTTTCTTGCTTTGCATAGAGCAGTTCCTCTGTATATGGGTATGAACTTTTCAGTTCACCCATGACGAAGTATCTTTTACCAGTGCTTGAGGAATAGTAGCAGGTCATAAGGGAGATGATCGGCTTTCCGACTTTGTCTGCCTCATCATCGTCTATGATGTACACTGCTGTGTCTGGAACAACCTTTACCTCATAAGTGACATATTCAAAGATTGTCTCTTTATCTGTCACTCTGATGATATCGCCTTCTTTAACATCCATCAGGGAACCGAAGAGGACATCCTTTTCTTTCATGTAGTGACCGGCAAGGGGATAGTTTCCTACACCCATCTTCTGATCTTTTCTCATGGTAGCGGATCCTGCTAGAAGATTTGAATTGTTGATGCCTTTGAAGATCGGGATATTCATGTCTACGTTGGGTATGACCAGCTGGCCTACGAGAAGATCTTTATTGACTTTATTTGTACTCATGAGTGTCCCGGTGACACTGATGTCTTCTACTATGGAGAAGTCGAATTCCGCTTCTTCGTTCTGCTCGTTTTCCTTGATTTTTTCAGGTGTATAGTCTGCAATGATTTCGACTGTATTTTCTACAGTGTTTTCCACTACAGTATCTTTTATTTTAGGTGAGAAGATCAAAACTATGCCAAATACAATCAGTAGAACAGCAAATACTTTTTTCATACTCATTCCTCATTTCTTTTCGTTGTCTATAATATAGCATTATTTGATTTTTCAATCAATGAACTCATGGTTACAGATGATAGAAAAAAGCAGCCTGCTGTCACTTCTAAGTATGGAACTTTGCGTGACAGCAGGCTGCTTTTTCAGTTTAATTGAATCTCTTGATTTTGCTTCTTAGTATCACCGTTGATCCTATTATTCCAATGACTAATCCGAATGCTCCCTGAAGCAGGTTGAAAGGAACTGCTGCGATACCGCCCATATCCCAGAGCATGGTATCTGCTATGAAATAACCTGCAACCATAATGAGTTCTGCAATGGCAAAGGGCAGAATTAATGATTTCCAGGACAGCTTCTTATTCTTCAGTAGAAGAGCCGGTACCAGTGCGACAAGACCTTTAATCACGAAGGTAAAGGGAACATAGATGGCATAGCCTGCAGCAATATCAGCGAGGATTGATCCGACTGCTGCAGGAAATGCAGCAAAAGGTCCAAGCAGGATGGAGCTGATCAGGATAATTCCGTCTCCTAGGTTTAAGTATCCGTTTGGTATAGGAAATGCAAGGGTATAAGTGCCTAAAAAGACTAAGGCTCCCATAAGGCCGCCATAGGTAAGTTTACGATAGTTGTTCATTGAAATCCCCCTAAGTATCTGTTGATATTATCTATTCCTAAGTATAACTTGTGTGAAGATGAATTCAAGTGAAATCTTAAAATATCATACAGGTAATAATAATCAGAATGTGCTTGATTAAAGAAAATTACAAGAAAAACCACCAAAGAATTTATGTAGAAATTCTTTGGTGGTGATTAAATCTTAAGGTGTTGTAGTTGGAGTAGTTGGTACCTCATCCAAGTAGATGTATTTACCCATGTTATGGATTGTCTGCTCACGGTTGAATACATAATAGTAAATACCCTTAATTGTCTGACCAGATGCAAGTTCCTCCTGCGGGAATCTGTTCTGCTCGATGGTTCTGATTCCATTAGTCACTACGCTTCCAGCTAATCCTAGAATATCGTTGGACTTCATGTTTGTTGTAACAAGTGGCAGTACTTTACTGAGTATGCCAGGATAAGAAGTTACAGGACTGTTCAGCATCTTCTTGATAATTGCTTCTATAACAGTTCTCTGTCTTTCAGCACGTGCAAAGTCTGAATCGATTTTTCTTATTCTTGAGTAGTCTAGAGCCTGTGCTCCGGTCAAGTTATATGTACCGGCACTTGATATTCCTGCTATTTTTGTTGCTTCAGCGTTTGTAACGGTGATTGAGACACCACCTAATATATCAATAATTTTCGGTAGGGTTGTAAAATTCACTGTTGCATAATCACGTATATCCAAGTGGAAGTTGGAGTTCAGTGTCCTTAAGGCAAGTTCAGGTCCACCAAAAGCGTAAGCATGATTAACTTTGTCCATTCCTCTATCAGGTATATTGACGTATGTGTCACGGATGATTGATGAAATTTTAATCTTCTTGGAATTCTTATCTACAGTAACAATCATGATAGAATCGCTTCTACCCCTTTGACCAACTTCTGCATCGACTCCGAATAAAGCTATATTTACTACACCTTTGACATCTTCATAGTAGAAGGGTAAGTCTCCATCTACACTTTCGGATTCTCCAGGCACTTCAACATCAGAATCATCATATTCAAAGTCGCCTTGTCCAATCCCCAACTGATCATCGTCTTTTGCGATTTCTTCCTGATTCGTCGAATTTAGTAAGTTATTTATATATGCATACCCAAATCCTGATAAAAACAGCAATACTGCTAAACCTATCAGTAGTCCTTTTTTACCGTTTTTCTTCTTTTTGCCTTTGTAGTTTCTTTCTCTTCTGCTCAATGTCATACCTCCATGGTAATGATAATAATTATGATTTCACTTAACAATTATACCTTCTTTTCTGATTAATGTATGACAAAAAAGATAAATTAAGAATTATTCAGTTTATCGCAAGAAATAGTTAGCATGTTTGCCTTCCTGTGTTTAAATTATTAGAATAAAATCATAAATTCGAAACAAGTATATTCAATATTATCAGTTACAGGCAGTTAGTATCCAAGTGATAATAATTATTACTGATAATTGTTCCTAGGATTAGCAGATTGTTAATAGATTGGCTATAATTATCTTTTTTGGAGATTTATCATGTTCATAAATTCTTCATAAAATAGATATAAGAGCAAATAAATCTAAAGCAGGAGGAGAATTGACATGGAAGAGAATATGTTAATTGAAGAAATGGATTTGACATTACAAAAAGACCTGAAAAAATTCTATGCCAATGAAAAGCTGGGTTACGAGGTATATAAAAGGCTTGCTGATGACTCGAGACTTACAGCTGAAAATTCAGATCTTCTAAGGAAAATTGCGGATCATGAGAAGAAGCATGTTGAAATTCTGGAGAAATATCTGGGACAAGTCATCCCTAATGAATTTCATATAGAACGAAGTCGGTCTGGGGATCGTGCCGCAGAACAGGA
>DAMDIS010000011.1:29994-32611 GCA_032100885.1 Proteiniclasticum sp. | reverse complement strand
ATAAAGTTCTGCCTGCAGGGATCACGATGAGGGATGCAGAAGAGCGGATGAAAGCGGAAGACCCGTGGAAAGACTTCTACAAATCCAGTCAGGCGCTGAAAGCTGCGCCTGATGATCTGGAAACATAAAACTCCTCCGAAACTTTAGAATTCCCGATGAGCGTTTCTGCCGGGAATTCTTTTTATTTTGAAACCTCGTGGTTTGATAAAGCCTGTCAAATCATATATAATAGGATAGGAATTTTAGGACCCCTTTCGGGTCTGATTGATGTAGAGGTAGAAAATGGATGGAATAGTAAATCCGAAGGTTACGGATTATATACAGAAGATAGGCGGTTTTCCTGAACTGAAGGTTCTGGAGGATTATGCAAGGGACAACTATGTGCCGATTGTGATGAAGGATGCCGCAAGACTTTTGGCCTTTCAGGTCGCACAGATGAAACCTGAGCGGATACTTGAACTCGGGACAGCCATCGGTTATTCGGCGATTCTGATGGCACTATATTCTGATGCCCGTATCATTACAATAGAAAGAGAGCCGGATATGAAAGAAAAGGCTGAAGAGAATATCCGCACATTTGAGCTCAAGGACCGCATCAAGGTGGTTCTTTCAGAATGTACGGCTTATCTCAAGGAAACTGACGAGAGTTTCGATTTCATATTCATGGATGCCGGAAAATCTCATTACCGAGAGTATTTTGAACTCTCGCTGCCAAGGCTCAGAAAAGGTGGGACGATTCTCTGTGACAATGTTCTCTATAAAGGACTGGTGGTCACTGAGACTGCCGAGAGAAAACACAGGACGAACGTCGTAAAACTTCAGGAGTTTCTTTCATATGTACACAGCCGTGACGATCTTATGGTCTCACTGCTCTCAATTGGAGACGGAATGTTATTAATCAGGAGGAAAGACAGAAATGAATAAACCGGAATTACTCGCACCTGCGGGGAATCTCAATAAACTGAAGACAGCGATAGATTATGGTGCAGATGCTGTATTTATGGGAGGAGCCAGATTAAATCTAAGGGCTTTCTCAGACAATTTCACCAATGAAGAAATGGTCGAAGGGCTGAAATACGCCCATGACAGAGGAAGAAAGGTCTATGTGACCATCAATGTATTTCCTCATGAAAGCGATATGAAGGGTCTTGAGGGGTATCTTCTTGAACTTCAGAAGCTTGGTGTGGATGCGCTTATTGTATCTGACCCTGGAATCATCATGACTGCATCTGAAGTGGTACCGGAGATGGAGCTTCATCTGTCCACTCAGGCAAACAATGTCAATTCGAGATCTGCGATATTCTGGCATAAAATGGGTGTGAAACGTATCATCCTCGCAAGAGAACTCTCGCTTAAAGAAATCAGAGAAATCCACGGGAATATTCCTGAGGAGCTTGAGCTGGAAGCTTTTGTCCACGGATCCATGTGTATGGCTTATTCAGGAAGATGTCTTCTGTCCAATTACATGACCGGAAGAGACGCCAACCGCGGAGCATGTGCTCAGCCCTGCAGATACAAATATCATCTGGTGGAGGAGAAACGCCCTGGAGAATATATGGAGATCAATGAAGATGAACGTGGCACCTATATCATGAATTCAAAAGATCTCTGCATGATTGAACATATTCCGGATCTTATAGAGTCTGGACTCCAGTCTCTGAAGATTGAAGGAAGAATGAAATCCGAGTTTTATGTCGCTGCCATCGTCAAGGCATACAGAGAAGCCATTGACCGGTATTTCGAAGATCCGAAGGCTTATACATACGACAAGAAATGGATGGATATTCTAAACATGGTCAGCCACAGAGAATACTACACAGGCTTCTATTATGGCAGAGGAAATTCAGAAGTATATGGCTCCAGCACTTATGTGAGGACGCATGAACTTATTGCCATCGTAAAAGAAGAGCTGGAAGATGGAAGATATCTCATCGGACAGAAAAACAGAGTCTATCCCGGAGATATATTGAAGATTATGAGACCAAGTGGTGATATAATAGAAACAGTAATTGCAGAGTTTCAGGATGAAGAAGGCAATGATATTGAAGTGGCCAATAAAGCAGCTATGGATTTCACCGCCGTCTCTACTGTGAAACTTTATCCCAATGATATACTGATTAAAGAAAAGGAAGATTAATTATGAGAAAGCCTTTACTTATTGGAATAACAGGTGGAACAGGATCGGGAAAGAGTACTGTGGCCAAGGCCATTTACCGCAACTTCAAGAAGGAAAGCATCTGCATCATCATGCAGGATTCATACTATAAAGATCAGAGCGATATGACCTTTGAAGAACGGACGAAAACCAATTACGACCATCCTCATGCATTTGATACACCACTTCTCATAGAGCATCTGGAAACCCTGGTAAGTGGTGAAGCCATCGATATGCCGATCTATGATTTTACCATCCATAACAGAAAGAAAGAAACCGTAAGGGAAGAATCAAAAGACATCATCATTGTTGAGGGAATTCTTATTCTGGAAGATGAACGTCTGAGAAATCTGTTTGATATCAAGATCTATGTGGATACCGATGCGGATATCCGTATTCTAAGAAGACTGACTCGCGACATCAGAGACCGTGGAAGAACGCTTGAATCGGTCATCGACCAGT
>DAMDIS010000011.1:26437-29984 GCA_032100885.1 Proteiniclasticum sp. | reverse complement strand
TACCTTTTTGTGGGTTCGATGACCAGTATCTTGGGGTTGTAAGACCCATGCATCTTCAGTTCATCGAACCCACAAAAAGGTATGCGGATCTGATTGTTCCTGAAGGCGGAAAAAATCGTGTAGCGATAGATATTCTGGTTTCTACAGTCAAACAGAGTCTGGCGGACAAACCGCTGGAAGAAGCCCCCATGCCTGATGTTACAGAAATTCTGAAGTAATAAATTTAATAGAATGTTAACAGGGGAGCAATGCTCCCTTTGTTTATTGTACCGGATAATATCGCATAATTAGATTAGACCTAAAGAGGAAAGGAGACTGAAACCATGAGAAGAACCGGACTTCTTGGAAGAAGAATATCATATTCGAAATCCCCTGAGATTCATGAAAGACTTTATAAGAACAAAAGAATGGAAATCAGTTATGAACTCTTCGATCTGCCTCGTGAAGAGATCAGAACATTTATAGATTTACTCACAACCAGAGGGATAATAGGCTTCAATGTGACCATACCCTATAAGGAGGAAATCATCAGCTATATTCATGAACTGGATTCTACTGCTCTGGAATGTGGGGCTGTCAATACGGTAGTGATCAAAAACGGCTGGAGAATAGGTTACAACACTGATGTCTACGGCTTTATGCAGTCGCTGACGGATAACCGGGTTTCCGTCAAAGGAAAGGATGTCCTCATTCTAGGAAGCGGAGGTGCGGCCAAAGCGGTGTACACTGCGCTGAAAAAACTGGATGCCAGGATCCATATGGCATTTCGGTCTGAAGCCAGAAGAAAAGAATTCCCGGAGACTTTAAGCATCACGCCACTCGATGAAGTATATGATATTTCGCCTTATACCCTGGTCATCAACTGCACTAAACTGGGGAATGTGGATAATGATGAAATGCCCATCAATATCAAAGAATACAGCGCTCAGAATATCCTTTATGACCTGAATTATGAGCCCATGCATTCTGCTTTCTTAAGGTATGGGACGAGCCTTGGACTTCAGGTGATCAATGGGGAGAGCATGCTGCTGAATCAGGCGATGAAGAGTCAGGAATTATGGATAGATGCATTAAATCTGTTTTAGAAGAAGCGAGGAAACTCGGTGCATCAGATATCGTGATGAAAGAGGATCAGAATGTGATGTTCAGAGTTTCTGGCGAGCTTTATGAAAGCGGGTTCGTCACAACCGGATACGAACTGGAGAGATTTACATCCTATCTGAAACCTGCTGAATTTGTCCACGAGTACATAGGCTGTTCTCAAGGTATGGATGTATCCTTTGAGTATCAGGGCAGGTACAGGGTAAACTGCTTCTCATCCATGGGCAGACGGTGTGCAGTGATCCGTGTCATCAGTGACAGAATCAGATCACTTTCTGAGCTTGGGCTGCCGGGCGATCTCTCAGAACGTGTCATCACAAAGAAAGGGCTATCACTTATCGTGGGTAAAACCGGAGCCGGAAAATCAACCACTCTGGCGGCAGTTACAGACGGGATACTGAAAAAGGAAAAAGCACATATCATTACTCTGGAGGATCCTGTTGAATACAGATATTCATCCCATATGGGTGTCGTGACACAAAGAGAACTTGGAAAGGATTTTCCAAGCTTTGACCAGGGTATCCAGGATGCCTTAAGGCAGAGTCCTGATTATATCATCATCGGCGAAATCAGAACCCTGAACGCTCTGAAAGCGGCAGTGACAGCAGCAGAAGCCGGCCATGGGATTATAGGGACCATCCATTCCATCGGTGCAGCCCGGACGCTGACTAGAATGCTTTCGATGTTCAGTGAACACGAGAAAGAATTTGTAAGGTACCAGCTCTCAGCAAATCTCAATTTTATTCTGTCCCAGAAACTGGACTTCAGAGAGAGGCGGGCATACCTTGATTATGAACTCATGGTCAATGTAAGTGCCATAGAAAATACCATAAGAGAAGGAAGGTTCAATCAGATTGACAACCTGATTCTTCTTGGAGAAAAGCAGGGGATGAAACGGTTTGATGTCGGATAGAAATAAGAAAATGAGCCGGAAAATTTTCCGGCTCATTTTCTTATATATGTTATTCTGGTTTCTTCAGTACTGAAGCTGCAATGGCATCTGCCAGTTCATCCAGCATATTTTCCTGACTGTCCTTAAGTCTGGACTTAAGGTCGAATGAATTCCCGATGATTTCCATGTTTTTCATGGATGCGAATCTCTCCGTCATCAGTCTGTTTGCGGCACTTGCCCAGCTGTGGTTTCCGATGATCGAAACTTTACGGTTTTTGACACCCAAAGCAATCATTTCATGGAGGAGATTGTCCATCGGATAATACAGACCCATATTGTATGTTGGTGCTGCAGCAACAAGATGGCTGTACTTCCAGACATCGGAGATGATGTAGGAAGGATGAGTTTTTGAGACATCATAGACTCTGATGTCCTGTACTCCGCGATCGGCAAGCTTGTTTGCAAGAGCATCAGCTGTATTTGCGGTATTGCCGTACATTGTACCATAGAATATGACTACGCCTTCTTTTTCCGCTTCGTATCTGGACCATTTGTCATAAAGATCAAAGATGAGCTTGAGATCTTTTCTGAAAATCGGTCCATGAAGTGAACAGATCATTTTGATGTCATATGAACCGATCTTTCTGAACACTGACTGTACCTGTGCACCGAACTTACCGACGATATTGGCATAGTAGCGTCTGGCTTCGTCCAGATAAAGACCTTTGTAATCCACTTCATCATCGAATATGTTTCCAGCAAGTGCGCCGAATGTACCAAATGCATCTGCTGAGAAGAGTATACCTGTTGTGGTTTCAAAATTCATCATGACTTCAGGCCAGTGAACCATCGGTGCACAGATGAATCTCAGATTGTGTTTGCCTAGGCTGAGTTCATCGCCTTCACCGACAAGCATCTGGTTCTTTGTGATGTCCATGTTGTAGAACTGTTCAAAAAGCTGAAATGACTTATTATTACCAACCACTTTGACATTGGGATATCTTCTGACAAGATTCTCGATGTTTCCGCAGTGGTCCGGTTCCATATGATTGATGATCAGATAGTCTAGTTCTCTTCCCTGCATCAGATGTTCAATATTCTCGAGATACTGATCTGTGATCGCATCATCAACTGTATCGACTATGGCTGTCTTTTCATCAAGGATAAGATAGGAGTTGTAGGATACTCCATTGGTCAGCGGGAATAGATTTTCAAACTGTTCCAGCCTTCTGTCGTTTCCACCTATCCAATAAATCTGGGGGGATATTTCTCGTACACTATACACTTTTCATGCCTCCTAATTTCTATACGAATCTATAAACTGTGTTAAGGCGAACGATAATTTCACAAATTTCGCTCTATAAATATCATACCGCATTGTGACAGATATCTCAATACTTCGGACATAATTAGTTGCATGCAATCAATTTCGTGCCGGAAAATTGATGATAATGCACTTGATTGTGGTAACACAGGGGCGGCAATGGGTCTCAAGAAAATCCAATGCTGCATACGACACCGG
This sequence comes from Proteiniclasticum sp., assembly GCA_032100885.1. Taxonomy (GTDB): domain Bacteria; phylum Bacillota; class Clostridia; order Clostridiales; family Clostridiaceae; genus Proteiniclasticum. The sequence goes on along the minus strand of DAMDIS010000011.1, from coordinate 26,469 downwards.
CAGGGAACAGAGAAAAACTGAAGGCACTTCCA
>DAMDIS010000011.1:17830-26427 GCA_032100885.1 Proteiniclasticum sp. | reverse complement strand
ACTTCCACGGGAGAAGTGACTGTCAGGAGAAGCCGATCTATTTCCTGAGCTAGATCATTTTCTTTCTGGTATATGTTGTGTGCAGAAGCTCATGAGCTTTTTCTCCGTAGGGTTCACCAAGATACTCCCTGTATAGCTTCATCACCATTTCATTCTCATGGGATTTTCTTCTTACTTTGCCTGCATCCTCACGATAGATCGCCTCCTGTCTCTTCCTGATGATATCCATATTTCCGTGATGGTAAGGCTGCCCGCCGCCGCCGATGCAGCCTCCAGGACAGGCCATGATTTCTATGGCGTGAAAATCCAGCTCACCGTTTCTGATTCCTTCAAGCATTTTTCTTGCATTGCCCAGACCATGCGCGATTCCGATCTTAAGATCCATATCGTTGATTCTGACACTGGCTGAACGGATTCCCTCAAGACCTCTAAGCTGTTTGAACTCCACATCTTTAAGCTCTTCATGGGTCAGCCACTCATAGGCTGTACGCACCGCGGCTTCTATGACGCCGCCTGTTGATCCGAAAATGACCGACGCTCCGGTACTTTCACCAAGAATCTGATCAAACTCTCCTTCCGGCAGAGTTTTAAAATCGATACCCGCTTCCTTAAGCATATAACCCAGTTCTCTTGTGGTTATGACCCAGTCCACATCATGCATTTCCCCGATTCTAAGCTCTGTTCTCTGAACCTCGGCTTTCTTGGCAATACATGGCATTACAGAAACCACAAGGATGTCTTCAGGGGCAATGTTCATTTTTTCTGCATAGTAAGTCTTTATTATCGTGCCCATCATGATCTGTGGAGATTTGCAGGTTGAGGGGATATCGAGCATATCCGGGAACTGATACTCGAAGAATCTGACCCACGCAGGACAGCAGCTTGTTAGGATTGGAAGCTTTCCGCCGTGCTGAATTCTATGAATCAGCTCGGATGCTTCTTCGATAATGGTGAGATCTGCAGCCCAGTCCGTATCGAAAACACCATTGAAACCCATACGGCGAAATGCACTGGCAAGCTGTCCTGTGGTGATCGAACCTGGTTCCATATCGAACATTTCTCCTATGGCAACTCTTACAGCCGGTGCAACCTGAACCACAACATGTTTGTCGTGTCTCTGCAGGGCAGCCCAGACTTTGTGCATATTGTTGATTTCGGAAAGAGAGCCTGTAGGGCATACAGCGACGCACTGTCCGCAGAAAGTGCAGGAGGTGTCGGCCATATCGAGGTTGAAGGCTGGACCGACAAATGTGTCGAATCCTCTGGAATTGGCAGAAAGGATGCCGCATGTCTGAACTTCATTGCACATGGTTTCGCATCGCCTGCACATGATGCATTTGTCCGGATCCTTGACCAGTGCAAATGAACTTTTATCAAGAGGTCGGCTCATCTTTTCTCCTGTAAAAGGAATATCATAGATACCAAGCTTCTTCGCAAGAGCCTGAAGATCACACTGCAGATTTTTTCTGCAGGTGAGGCATTCCATCGGATGATTTGAGATGAGCAGTTCAAGGTTCATTCTTCGGGCAGAAACTGCTTTAAGTGAGTCGGTGATGATATCCATACCTTCTGTCACGTATTCTGAACAGGAAGGAGAAAGCGCCTGACGGCCTACAACTTCCACCATGCATACACGGCAGGAAGCTGTTCGGTTCACCATACCGAATCCTTCGAGATTGAGGTGACAAAGGGTAGGAATGTCTGCATTGACAAGTTTTGCGGCGTCGTGGATGGTGGTTCCCTTATCCACAACAAGATCCTGACCGTTTATTCTTACATTCACTTTTTCTTTTATCTCATTCATTTTGTTCACCTAAGCCTTTTTAATCGCATTGAACTTGCAGGCATCAAAGCAGGCACCACAGGAAATACAGATATTGAGATCAATGAAATGGACCTGTTTTGGGTGACCGGAAATACATCCAACAGGACATACTCTTCTGCAGGCGGTACAGCCTACACAGTTCTCTGGTATGACACTATATCTGAAGAGACCTTTGCATACACCTGTAGGACATTTTTTCTCCTCCACATGCATCCGGTACTCTTCCTTGAAATACTTCATGGTACTCAGCACAGGATTTGGTGCAGTCTGGCCAAGACCGCACAGTGCTGAATATCTGATGTTGTTTCCGAGAGAATCCAGCTGATCCAGAACATTCTGGCCGGCTTTTCCGGTTGTGATGCCATCCAGAAGTTCATATAGCCTTTTGGTTCCGATTCTGCACGGTGTACATTTGCCGCAGGATTCATCCATGGTGAATTTGAGATAGAATTTGGCAATGTCCACCATGCAGTTATCCTCGTCCATGACAATCATTCCGCCTGAACCCATCATTGTGCCTAATGCCCTGAGTGACTCGTATTCTATAGGCGTATCCAGGTATTCTCTGGAGATTACACCGCCGGAAGGTCCGCCTGTCTGAACGGCTTTGAATTCCTTGTCGCCACTGATGCCGCCGCCGATGTCGTAGATGATTTCTCTTAGGGTTGTACCCATGGGCACTTCAACCAGACCCACATGCTTGACTTTGCCGACAAGTGCAAATACCTTAGTTCCTTTTGACCTGCCTACACCAATGTTCGAGAACCAGTCTGCGCCTTTATTGATGATTTCGGGAATATTAGCGAGGGTTTCTACATTGTTTACCGTTGTAGGTTTTCCGTGATAGCCTTCTTCAGAAGGATAAGGCGGTTTTTTTGTGGGTTCGCCACGCTTGCCCTCAACAGAGTGGATGAGGGCTGTTTCCTCGCCGCAGACGAATGCGCCGGCGCCAAGGCGGATTTCAATATCGAAATTAAATCCGCTGCCGAAAATATCTCTGCCCAGGAAGCCATACTCACGAGCCTGCTTGATGGCATTGGTCAGCCTTTCGATGGCAAGAGGATATTCTGCCCGAATATAGACAATTCCGTGATTTGACCCGGTAGCATAACCTCCTATGGTCATACCTTCAAGAACACTGTGAGGGTCACCTTCAAGAACGGAACGGTCCATATATGCGCCGGGATCGCCTTCATCGGCATTGCAGATTATATATTTTTCAGGATTCTTCTGATCGTAGGTAGCCTGCCATTTTATACCTGTTGGAAAACCTCCGCCACCTCTTCCTCTTAAACCGCTCTGCTTCAGGATTTCTATGACCTGCTGTGGAGTCTTTGATGAAAGAATGTCAGAAAGTGCTTCATACCCGTCAAATGCGATATACTGCCTGATATCTTCCGGATCCAGATTGCCGCAGTTTCTGAGGGCGATTCTGAACTGTCTTTTCTTCGCGCCCATGGGGTCGGTGTGATTGAAGCTCATCTGAACGACTTTATCTCTGACAATCTCATGATTTACAATATGTTCCAGAATGATTCTGCGAGCGGACTCGGGGTCTACGTATCCGTAATATACCGGTGCGTGTCCAGGTGCATTGACCTGAACTGTAGGTTCACAATAGCAGGAACCGATACATCCGACCTTGATGAGGTCTACATTTCTGATATTCAGTTCATTTAAGGTCTCTTCCAGGACGTCATAGATTTCTTTCCCGCCTGCTGCAATTCCACAGGTGGCAAGCCCGACCATAAGTTCTGTGCGTCCGCTCTTTCCGCCTCCGGTCTGACGCAGAAGTCTTATATCTCTATACTGCTCTTTGATGCTGATCAGTTCTTCTCTATTTTTTATCATATCAGTCACACACCTTTGTAGGTATTTAGTACTGTCTTGATATTTTCATCGTTCATGTGTCCGTAAACCTTGTCACCGACCATAATTGCCGGCGCAAGTCCGCAGGCACCGATACAACGAATTTCTTTCAGGGTGAACTTGTCATCCTTTGTGGTCTCGTCCACCTTCACTTTCAGTTCTCTGACCTGTTCTGCGCCTTTGACAAAACAGGCAGTGCCCATGCAGATATTAATTGTATGTTCACCGCGTTTGGTCTGTGTGAAGTAGGAGTAGAAGGAGACGACACCATATATTTTAGCTGCAGGTATCCCTATGCTTCGAGCGATATAGAGCTGTAGTTCAGGAGGGAGATAGCCAAATATGTGCTGTGCCCGATGCAGGATGTGGATAAGCATGCCCTCCTTGTCTTCCAGGCTGTCAATATATGCATCAAGAAGGGATAGTCTTTCTTTAGACAATACATCATCATCTAAAAGATTAATGTCGTTTTCCATTGATATACCTCCTAATACGAAAGTAAGAAACTTGTTAATTCAGTTTTAACAGTAAGGATAAACATTGTCAATAATATGTCAGATAATTGCGAATACTAAAGAATATGGGCTTATATTTATTGAATTTTTATTTTTATACAAGAGTGATATCAGATTAGTTTAGGGAATCAATCTATCAGTGTCTGAACAAACTGGGGGGATAATCCGAAATTATACACTTTTATTTCAAACAGGAGCGAAAACAGTTCATTTATCTTGGGATTCATGGTATAATCATAATTTGTGTGAAAGAATAAAGATAATATGGAGTGAATAAATAAAATGTTGAATGTTAGTAATGTAAGTCTTCGTTTTGGAGGTAGAAAACTCTTCGACGATGTTAATATTAAGTTTACGTCGGGTAACTGCTATGGTGTAATTGGTGCCAATGGTGCAGGGAAATCGACATTTCTCAAGATTCTGTCTGGGGAGATCGAATCGAATACTGGAGACGTGTTTTTAGGCAAGGACATGAGAATGTCTGTGCTTAAGCAGGATCATTTTCAGTTCGACAACGACAAAGTCATCGATACGGTTATCCGTGGAAATGAAAGACTTTATCAGATTATGAAAGAAAAGGATGAAATCTACAGCAAGGAAGATTTCACCGATGAAGACGGAATACAGGCATCAATCCTTGAAGGAGAGTTTGCCGACCTGAACGGATGGGAAGCGGAATCAGAAGCGGCTACGCTGCTTCTTGGTCTTGGACTGGGTACAGACAAGCACGAGAAGATCCTGAGCGAACTTGAAAGTGGTGATAAGGTAAAGGTTCTTCTGGCGCAGGCGCTCTTTGGCAAGCCTGATGTCCTTATTCTGGATGAGCCTACAAATGACCTTGATTTAAATTCAATCACCTGGCTTGAAAATTATCTGGCCGACTTTGAAGGAACAGTCATCGTTGTTTCCCATGACAGACATTTCCTGAATATGATCTGTACACATATCTGTGATGTCGACTTCGGAAAGATCAGAATCTACATGGGTAACTATGACTTCTGGTATGAATCAAGCCAGCTGATGACTCAGCTTATGAAAGACTCAAACAAGAAGAAGGAAGAGAAAATCAGAGATCTTCAGAACTTCATCACAAGATTCTCGGCCAATGCATCAAAATCAAAGCAGGCGACTTCCAGAAAGAAGCTGCTGGATAAGATTTCACTTGACGACATTGCTGTATCCAACAGAAGATATCCGTTTGTGGGATTCAAGCCGGAGAGAGAAGTGGGAAATGATATTCTTATTGTTGAGAACCTCACCAAGTCAATTGATGGCGTGAAGGTACTGGATAATGTATCATTTATTGTAGGAAGAGACGACAAGATCGCATTTACAGGAAACGATATTTCGGTGAGTACCCTGTTTAAAATTCTGGCAGGAGAGATGGAAGCTGATTCCGGTTGTTTCCGTTATGGCGTAACCATTACTAAGGGATACTTCCCAAGAGACAACGGGTCCTATTTCAATGGAATCGATCTGAATCTTGTTGACTGGATGAGACAGTACTCAGAAGAAAAAAGCGAAACCTATCTGCGTGGGTTCCTTGGCAGAATGCTGTTCTCCGGTGAAGAAGCTTTGAAAGAGGCGAATGTTCTATCCGGTGGTGAGAGAGTAAGATGCATGCTGTCAAAGCTCATGCTTTCTACAGCAAACCTGCTGATCGTTGACCAGCCTACGAACCATCTGGACCTGGAGTCCATTACAGCAGTCAATAACGGCCTGATCGACTTCAAGGGAGTACTGCTGTTCTCCTGTCATGACCATCAGTTCAACCAGACTGTTGCCAATCGTGTAATAGAAGTTACACCTGACAGCTTCTACGATAAGCTTTGCAGCTTTGACGAGTACCTGGAAAACAGAGAAGAAAAAATCGCATCATAAATGTCAGAGCCCAGATACATTGTATCTGGGTTTTTTGCATTCAGGATGCACGAGTACGCTCTGCTGAGCGCTCTTATGGGATTGACGCAATATTTCAGGACATTCGGTCAACCGACTATGGAAATGTTTACAGAAAAGCGTTATATTAGATATTGAATAAAGACTCATGAGACGAATCACGGTCTCTAGAATAGGGGTAGAAATTGAAAAAAGGCACAACACTCATCAGAAAAACAGTTCTTGCAGATTATATTCTGATCTTTATCGGGATTATCCTTACTGCAACCTCAATCGTGTATATCTTCACACCCAACAGACTGGCTGCAGGTGGAGCTCAGGGAATCGCACTTGTCATTAATCATCTGACCGACATCAATACAGGTCTTCTCATGATTCTCATCAATGGTGTTCTGTTTATAACGGCATTTGCCCTTCTGGGGACAAGTTTTGGGGCAAAAACGCTGTTTTCTTCACTGGGTCTGTCATTTGTTGTTTTTATTATGGAAAAGTATCTTTATTTCGGACCGCTGACAGATGATCTGATGCTGTCAGCAATCTTTGGCAGTGCACTCATGGGTGTCGGCGTTGGGTTCATACTCAACAGAAATGCATCCATTGGCGGAACCAGCCTTATCGGTAAAATCCTCTCAAAATACACTTTTCTGGATCAGGTCAACTGCATCGTGGCGACGGATATCGTGGTGACGATATTTTCTCTGTTTCTTTTTGGTGTGGAAATCGGGCTGTATCAGCTGCTTGCAGTCTATCTTACAGGCGAAATCATAAATAAGGTAATCGACGGGATCACCTATAGAAGAGAAGTTATGATCATAACGGAACATCGGGATGTGATCATGAAATACATCATAAATGACATGAAGAAAGGTGCTACTCTGTTAAGAGGAAGAGGCGGATTTACAGGTCTTGATACGGAAATCATCCTGACGATACTGACCAGGCGGGATTTCATCAAGCTTAAACTGTTCATCCGAAAAGTCGATCCAAAGGCATTCATTTCTGTAAATATGGTGACGGAAGTCTCCAGTGCATCTTCTGATGGTGCTTTAGGGTAGTAGATAATATTCAAAATGGCAGAATAGGATGAATTATGTGAAATTATTTATTAATTACTTGAATTTTGTTTCAATTATTGATGAATAAAATGTATAATTGAATTATATATTTTTTAGGAGGTATTCTACAGTGCAAACGGACAACTTTATAATTGGGCTTGATATCGGAACACATTATATTAAAGCATCTGCTTTATCTGTACAAGACAATACCCTTATGTACGGATCCGTTGTCGAATCCCAAGGAACGGACAAAAATGGAATAACTGATATTAAAGCACTGAGTAGTGCGATAAAGAAAGTGATCAGCAAGCTTGAAATCAAAATTTCAAGAAACATTAAGTCTGCATTTGTATGTTTACAGCCTGAATTTGTAAGACTTATCGATACACAGGGACATGCAGCAGTATTGGGAGATTCAGTCACGCAGTATGAAATCGACAAGGCTCTTGATGGTGCACAGCTCATTTCGCTGCCGCCCAACGAAGAGATTGTTGATGTTGTGATCACAAGGTATTATGTTGACGAGACATCATACCGTGACCCGGTCGGTGTAAAAGGCAGGAATCTGGATATTCAAGGACAGCTCGTTACCGCAAAGAAGGAATATGTTGAATCTCTTTACGATGCGATGGCTGGAGCGAAACTTAAAGTGTCTGGCACCGGTCTTGGCAGTGTTGCGGCTGCCAGTCTTCTGCTGACGAAAAGAGACAGGACAAATGGTGCAATCCTTGTGGATACGGGCGCCAATACAACCCGGGCTACGCTGATTAAAGATGACAGAATCATGGATTCGGAAATTTTCAATCTTGGAGGGAAAAGCATCACAAGAGACATTGCCATCGTTATGAAAACATCACTGCTTGAAGCTGAAGAAATCAAGAAGGGTTATGCTAAAGATGAGCTTACATTGGATGAAGAAAAGTATTCCTTAATAGAGGAAATCATAAAAGCAAGAGTGCAGGAGATCATGTCATTCGTTGAAAAATTCAGTGCGAAGTACGCACATGACGATCAGATCAAAAAAGTCATAATTTATGGTGGAGGACTGTGCGGATTTAAAAATATCAATAAATTGTATAAATCTGCGATTAATCAGTCTACAAATTTTGTGACATCTGATATAATAAGGGATGATAGTGTCTTCAACATACAATCTGGAGGACTTGTCTATCATCTACAGAGTGCAATTCACTGCAAAGGAGCGATCGACGAGATCGTCAAGGCAGACAATGAAGAACGCAGTACCAGTAAAGAAACCATCAGCGATGAAGATTTTTTCAAGAAATACCAGAATCAGTTTGATTCCAAAGCAGTTCCGAGTGATGAACATGAGGAAGAGCTTAACGAAGATTATCTGAGTGCAGAAGGGATTTTTGAAAAAATACGCATATGGTTCATAAATTTGAAAAATAAGATTATGAATAAATAAGG
>DAMDIS010000011.1:0-17820 GCA_032100885.1 Proteiniclasticum sp. | reverse complement strand
CACTTTTACAATCCAATGCTACACATAAGATTCAGATTGGAGAAAAATTGACCAAAGGACTTGGTGCAGGTGCAAATCCGGAAATCGGTGAAAAAGCGGCTGAAGAGTCTAAAGAAGAAATCATGGCAGCACTTAAAGGTGCCGATATGGTCTTTATTACAGCAGGTATGGGCGGCGGAACAGGTACTGGTGCAACACCGGTAGTTGCCGACATCGCAAGATCCATGGGAATCCTGACAGTTGGTGTGGTCACAAAGCCGTTCAATTTCGAAGGAAAGACCAGAATGAAGAATGCCGACATCGGTATTCAGAAGCTGAAAGAAAGAGTAGACTCACTGGTTACAATTCCAAATGAGAGACTCCTCATGATCGTTGATAAGAGAACCACGTTCAAGGAAGCCTTCAATAAGGCTGATGATGTACTGAGACAGGGTGTTCAGGGTATCACTGATCTGATCACAGAGAATGGTCTTGTCAACCTTGACTTTAATGACGTCAGAACCATTATGCTAAACAAAGGCCTCGCACATATGGGTGTTGGTTATGGAAAAGGTGAGAATAAAGCAGTTGATGCTGTCAGACAGGCAATTTCATCACCACTTCTGGAAACCAAGATTGATGGCGCGACAGGTATATTATTGAATGTTACCGGTGGAGACGATCTGTCACTTCTTGAAATCAATGAGGCTGCTGAAGTGGTGAAAGAAGCTGCTGATTCAGAAGCCAACATCATCTTCGGTGCTGTGATCGATCCTAAACTGAAGGACGAAATCAAGATTACCGTTATTGCGACAGGATTTGATGAAGTGAAAGTTTACGGTAAGGAAGAGAAGAAACAGGAAGTTAAGGAAGAGGTCAAGCCTGAAGCTGAAGCGGTCAGGAAAGAAGAAGAAGCTGCTGACGATCAGCTCGAAATTCCTGCATTCCTGAGAAACAGATATAATAAGTAATTGAGGTGTAGCCCATGAAATGTCCCTTTTGTAATTTCTCGGAAAGCAAGGTCATTGATTCAAGGGCAATAGAAGACAATTCAGCCATCAGGCGCAGACGTGAATGTCTCTCCTGCGGCAAGAGATATACAACATTTGAAAAAGTGGAAGATATCCCGATTCTTGTTGTCAAAACAGATGACAGTAGAGAGAACTTCGATAAAAATAAAATTATCGTAGGTCTTATTAGGGCATGCCAGAAAAGACCTGTTTCAAGATTTCAGATTGAGGAAATCGCTTCTGACATTGAAAGAAACATTTCGAACAGCATGATCTCAGAAATTTCATCAGAAGAAATTGGCGAGATGGTCATGGATCGGCTTAAAGAAGTTGATGAAGTAGCCTATGTCAGATTTGCTTCCGTCTATAGACAGTTTAAAGATATCAATACGTTCCTGACAGAGATCAAAAATCTGATGGGTAATGATAAAGTGACGGATTCCAAAAAAGGGAATCGTCATTAAAGAAACAAAAATGAAGTGCTGCGGCTGAGTAAGCTATGCAGCACTTTTTTATTATGTGCGGATTCCTTAGATTCCCCGTCAATGGGGCCTGAATGCGTTAATTCTAGGTAAATTGGGTGTTATTCAATTGTATTGGATTTGTCTTTGTGGTTAAATTGAATTAAGAGAATGATGTATTATGGAGGATAGGATGAATAAGGATAAGATATTAATTATAGATGATGAAGAGCATATTGTAGAACTGATCCGTTATAATCTTGAGAATGCGGGTTATGATGCCATCGAGGCTTATAATGGAACTGACGGGATAAAACTTGCAAAGCAGGAGAAACCTCTTCTCATACTTCTTGATGTGATGCTGCCTGTGATGGATGGACTCGATGTGTGCAGAAATCTCAGGAAAGATGAGTCCACAAAGGGTATTCCGATTATCATGCTGACTGCAAAGTCAGAAGAAATCGATAAAATTCTGGGACTTGAACTTGGTGCGGACGACTACATCACCAAACCGTTTTCGGTCAGGGAACTGCTTGCAAGAATTAAGGCCGTACTCAGACGAACAGGACAGGATTCTGATGATGCATCAACATTCACTTTCTCCGATGTCATGATCGATTATGACAAGCATCTTGTGACCAAGAACAACGTGAAAGTCGATCTGACACTAAAGGAATATGAACTGCTTGATATTCTCATCAGGAATAGGGGAAGAGTGCTTAAAAGAGATCTCCTCCTGGATAAAATCTGGGGATATGAATATGTGGGAGAGACAAGAACGGTTGATGTGCATATCAGACACCTTCGTCAGAAACTCGAAGATGATGATAAAAATCCGATTTTTATAGAAACAGTCAGGGGAATCGGTTACCGGTTCAATGATATAGAATTATGAGTAAGCGGATAATCATCACATTTCTAGCAAGTATCCTGGGTGTTATGTTCTTTTTGACTTCTGCCTTTCTGATCATTTCCAATCTTCAGAAGCTGGAGCTGGTCAGAGACAAGCTTAGGACCAATAATGAAATGATCATGAACTACATGGAAACCAGTGGGATTGATCCTGAAATACTGCTGAGCAGTGTTGACGAGTCATTCAGAATAACCCTCATTGATGAACGAGGGAATGTTCTCTACGATTCTTCAGGCAATGAAGTATTTGAAAATCACCTTCTGCGAAAAGAAGTGCAGGAGGCTTTTTCCTATGGAAGCGGCTCAGATGTCAGAATCTCCGAAACATTAGGTATTCAGATGGTTTATCATGCAACACTTCTTCCTGATGGAAGATTTCTTAGAAGTTCCATGGAAGCGGGCTCACTCAATCTTGGCAATCAGTTTACAAGGTACATGCTGGCTGCATTCATTCTGGTCATTATGCTGTCATATTTTCTTGCTCAGAGGATATCCAACTATCTTCTCGAACCGATTACCGAAATGACTTTTGCAACAGAACGTATCGCAAACGGCGAATATACAAGAAGAGTAACCGTCAGACCGGATGCTGAACTTGGTAAGCTTGGCTCTAACTTCAATAACATGGCGGAAAGACTGGAGAACACATTTATCGAAAACCAGGAAAAACAGAATCGGCTTGAAGCGATACTGAAAAGCATGAATTCGGGTGTTTTTGCCTATGACAACCAGGATCAGATCATCATGATCAATCCCTTCTGCAAGGAACTTTTTGGTATTTATGGGGATGTTATCGGAAAGAATATCTACGACATCAAAGAGCTGAGAGATCTCATATTTACACTGGAAGCGGAAGAAGATGTCATTGAGGTCAGAATCCGAAAACCGATGATCAGAGATATAAGAATCAAATCGGCTGAAATTTATGGTGAACGAGTAGCAAAGGTTGGTACAGTTGTGGTACTTGAGGACATTACAGATCTTAAGAAACTTGAGAAGATGAGAAGTCAGTTTGTAGCAAATGTGTCTCATGAGCTAAAGACACCGCTGACCTCAATTAAAGGGTTTTCCGAAACACTTAAATTTGTGAAAGATGAGGAAACGAGAAATAAATTCCTTGATATCATCAATGAGGAAAGCGAAAGACTGACTAGACTGATCAATGATATTCTCACATTATCCAGTATCGAGCAGACCAAAACCCTGAAACATGAGGAAATTGATGTAGGCAAGGAAACGGAGAAAATCTACCATCTTCTGGCGCCTAAGGCTGAATCAAAGAACGTGAAACTGAACTTGATGCAGGATGAGCCGTTCATCATTCTGGGTGATATCGACAATTATAAACAGCTGGTTCTCAATCTGGTGGATAATGCAATCAAGTATACCAGGGAGAACGGAGAGGTCAATATCAAGTTAGACAAGTATAATGATGATCTCAGACTGGTCATTCAGGATACAGGGATAGGGATTCCAGAGAAGCATCTTAATCGCGTGTTTGAAAGGTTCTACAGGGTGGACAAGGCTCGAGACAGAGCGATGGGTGGAACAGGTCTGGGGCTAGCTATTGTGAAGCACATCGTTCTCTCAATGGGTGGAACGATTGAACTCGATTCAGAAGTAGGGAAAGGTTCCACCTTCACAATAAGATTACCCATGGCAAGACGACCGGATTAAAGGAAGCGTAAGCTTCCTTTTTATATACCTTTAACATATTAGATTCAAATACATGTTAAAACTTCATCGAGTTAAAATAATATAGGATATATGTTATAATCAAGTCAAATAGTTTGTTTGGAGTGATTTAATGTTAAAAAAAGTGGCTATTGCATCATCATTGGTTCTTTTTGCTCTTATTGTTCTGGCGGGCGCCTTGGGAAGTAGAGATGGAGATATTCCCGATAAACTTAAAAGCAGGATAAAAGAAGCTGTTTCCGCTGAACGTAACAGTGATGAAGATGATGATCTGATCAGAATCTATATTGATATCCACCACATGTCACATAATGTGATTAGATCTGATGAGAAATGGGGACTCAAGGACCTGACACTTGCGAATATCGGGATCCTTATAGAAAAGGCTGAAGAGATAAGTGATACAGCTGATACAGCTGAAGTCCTTGAAATCCTTCATAGATGGGAGCGAGGGGACTTTTCCGCTGCAGACAAGGATCACAATTTTGTATGGAGTAAACTCGGTGGCACTGTAGGAATCGCAACAGGAATTAATGAGCAGGCGATTCCACAATGGGCAAAAGATCTCAATGCCCAAAGACCGTAGAATAATTGGACAAAAAAAACCTGGGATAAGGTATCGAAAAACTCGAACCTCATCCCAGGTTTTACTTGGTATTATTCTGCTGTTTCTTCAGCTTTGAATTCGATAAAGTAAATGTCACTTCTTGATTTCAGAAGTTCAGTCTCAACTTTTGTTTCGAACAGGACTGCCATGTTGAATCCGCCATCAGTTTCGGTCATTTCGAAAAGTGCTACCTGAACGGTATCATCTACAGTTCTCATGAATCTTACTACCTTTTCAAGTGAGCTCTGTTCATCGGCTGAAAGTTCTCTGCTTTCCAGAAGTGAAGTTACCGCAACTTCTGATGGTGCTTCAGCTGGAGTCTCAGCAGGAGTCTCAGCAGGTGTCTCTACTGGTGTTTCAGGTGTAGCTTCTTCTGTTGTGCAACCAACCGCAAATAGTACAGTCATGGCAGAAATGATCAGAACAGTTAATGTCTTTTTCATATTATGATCTCCTTTAGGTTATATTATGTGCTGAGTAGGCGTATGATATACAGCCGTCCTCAATATGTAGAAATTATTAATACTATTTAACAAATTACTAAGAATTAGTATAATAATGTGCCCAGCATTACTATATTCCTTTGATTCACTAAACAATATTAGCAATATCTCAATTCTCATAATAGCACTTCTATGAATTAAATCAAGAGCGGCAGCATCGGGAACAGAACAGTTATTATGCAAATGAAACAGATACCATCAGTAATCGTCGAAAATTAAATCAGTTTTTACGTGTTTCGATACTAAAGTACAGGACGACTAACCCGGCAGCGGACAATACCAGACCAAACAGGAGAGTATTGGCTACGGTCGTAAAGGAGAGCAGCAACCCACCCACGAGACTGCCGCCGACACCACCTAATGTTGTCGCTGCAGTTGTAAATGCCTGACCTTTGATCATATCCTTGCGATCAAGTATCTCATTGACATAGTATATGGATCCGGGAATGAATATGGCATAGGACAGCATCTGAAGACTTTGTGCTGCGTAAATCATGTATATGTTGGTAGAAATGAGTGTAACAAGGATCTTAATGGTGAATACCAGAGCAGAAAATTGCAGCATCCTCCCGATGTCAAACCTGCGAATCAGCCTGGAAAATGTAAGCATGACTGGGAGTTCTAGTACCCCAGCTATTGCAAAAGCAGTTCCCATAGAGGTTTTATTCCCTCCTACATTTTCCACGATCTTAATCATATAAATGTTTATGATGTTGAAGCATGTAAAAATCAGAATGATGCCCATGAGGTACACGGTGAACTTTTTGTACTTTGCGATAAAATCGAATAATGAGAGGTGGTCTTGTTCATCGGGTATGTATCCTTTCTGAGATGGAATATCCATGTCATCACGCGGTTCTTCTGGAAGCGTTTCATCAGTTTTTAGCCTGAAAATACTGGTGAAGAAAAATGTCAGACCAAACAGTGCCGCAAATACAAAGGGGAGAATATCGGTGCCGTTACGATCAACGGCTGCTCCGAGTGTCAGTGACATAATTGCGTAGGTCAGTGAACCCATTCCTCGTGCAGCTCCAAAATTCAGAGCAAGACCCTTGTTGATGTAGTTTATCCCAAGTGCATTGATCAGAGGGTGAATGGTGAGCATGACTGTAAGAAGCAGAAAATAGAGAAGAGCTGTAATGACCATAATTTCAGGAGCGAAAGCCATGATTAAAGATATTGAAAGACAGACGAACAGCATAAGTGAAGTAATTGCTCGTAGTGAATCCTTTTTAGATCTGTCTGCAAATGCCGCTACTAACGGCTGAAGCAGTGCCGAAAAAATGTTGGTTGAAGCGAGTATGATACCTATCTCGTCACTTGCGAAGTTTTTGGAAAGAAGATACACCGTTACAAAATTGTAGGTGGCGCCAAAAGCCATCCAGTATCCGCCATGTAAGAAGGAATATCTGACATTCATATTTCTTAAAGTAGTTCCCGCTGTCTGCATAAATAATCATCCCATCAATTAATTATTTTCCCTAGTTTATCAAAAAAAATATTTCTGTTTCATCACATCTTGTAATATCTCACTCTATAATATCAAAAAACAGAAGATTAAGCTAAGGAATAAAAATGCGCAGTTCTTTGTGTGAACTGCGCAAATTTGAACAATTTAATTTTTGATTTCGATGGCGTGGAGGAAAAGCCTTCCATCTTCCATGGCGTAATTACAGGTGACGAGCGTGATGATGCTTGACTTGTCGTTGAGTTCAGTTTCAAGATCAAAAATTGAAGACTCCTTTAGCATATTCTGGAACTCTCCAAATGTTGTGCTGTTAAACTGTGTATCGAGGTAAGGTCCCTCTGACGGAGAAATGTGTACAGAAAATACTCTGTAAGTCTTTTCACCTTGTGGTGTAGAGAAGGTGAAGGTGCTGTTTTCTTCTGCAAATTTCCTGTCTGCAAACTTGTCCAGATCGCCGAACATGAGACCTCTTTCTGTGAAATGCCCATAGATTACTGTGTGTCTGTCCAGTCCCATTCCCAGGTTTCTGTAATCCATGAAGATTGAACCAAGAACATCCTTCTCTTTTTTGAAGTTCTTGTCCAGATACTCTTCATTATCCTTTCCGCGTACCACAGGATAATCAATTTTTGTATTGTTGACCTTGATCCAGCCTACGTAATCCTGGTTTATGGCATAGAATGTGCTGGCTGGATTAGCGGTATAAATGAAATCATTATCTGGAAAGACGGGTTTTATCACAGTTTCTTCTTCTGGAACTGTACTGACTGGATTTTCTGGCACCAGAATGGTGTCAGTTTCCTTCAATGAAGACAGTTTCTCATAATAGCGCTGAGAATTCTCCATAGCCTTGTGCTCATTCACTTTAAACATCCATAATGATAACTGCAGAATGGTTACAGAGATCAATATTGTGAACAATAAATTTCGTTTCGTGATAACCACCTCCAATTATTTCTATAACCACATATTGTGATAATCAGCGGTAAAAATACAACATTCTCTGACACATCATTTTCTTGATGCTATTATAACCTCAAGAACAAATTATATCAAATTTAATAAACCAAAGAGGAGATGTCGAAAAATGAAAAAAATGTTGAAAAAAATGAGTGGATTCCTGGCTGTTATGTTGTTATCTCTTAGCATTCCTGTATTTGCCTCCGCACCTACCGATGATATCGTGGATATAGCTGTTGGAAATTCTGATTTCAGTATTCTCGTCAGTGCACTTCAGAAAGCTGACTTAGTTGGAGCACTTCAGGGTGAAGGACCATTTACAGTTTTTGCTCCTACTAATGCCGCATTTGCAAAACTGCTGGAAGCACTAGATATTACAGCAGAGGAACTTCTTGCACAGCCTGACCTGGCTAAGGTACTGACCTATCATGTAGTATCAGGTAAAGTAATGTCCACTGATCTATCTGATGGACTTGAAGCAGACACATTAAATGGACAGAAAATCAAGTTTGACCTTTCTGGTGATCCAAAAGTAAATGATTCAGCAATCACAACCGTTGATATCGAGGCGACTAATGGTGTCATTCATGTTATTGATACAGTTCTGGTACCTGAAAACTTTACACTTCAGGAAGTTGATCTGGAAGAAACAGCAGCACCTGATACAGGTATCCCAGCATCATTCCCATATCTCCTGACAGCTGGAATGACAGCCGGTGCAGCACTTCTGGTTTACAGAAAGAAAGAAGCATAACAAAGAATACTCCAAAAAGTAGAGACGTCACATGATTAAGTGACGTCTCTTTATCTGTGGTCTTTGTCCTCAGATTCTGTAGGTGCTTTCTTCATCAGCGAAGCCCGAGAAACAATATCTTTTCCAAACTTATTACGGATAAGATCAACTGCCGTCTGAAGTCTTTCGTCTTTAATATCCGTGGCGGAAGGACTGGATTGTTCATCTTTACTTTCAAGATCAAAGAGGGATAGCTGTCGACCAGAACTGCTGCTGTCAAAGTCGGTCAGAGCAATACCTATCAGTCGAATGGGCCGTTTCGGATTCCAGCTTTCATCAAGAAGTGCGGCACCTGCAAGATATATCTGCTTCGGCAGATTCGTCTGCGGAATCTGACACTGCCTTGTGATAACCCTGAAATCATTGTATTTTAACGTGATCTGGACAGTATGACCTTTTTTCTGTTTCATTCTTGCTCGCATGGAGACTTCATCAGATAGTTTCAGCAGAACTGATTTTGCTTCTTCAATCTGTGAGATGTCCTTACTTAACGTAACTGATTTTCCGATTGACTTGATGTCACCTGGTAAGCGAGATGTCACAGGGTCATAATCTATGCCATTGGCATGATCATGCATGGTGAGTGCAGTTTTTCCGAAAGTTCTCACGAGTTTATTTCTGTCACTTTTAGCCAGTTCTTCAACGGTGAAGATGTTTATTTTATTCAGTGCCTCTGATGTCTTCTGACCTATACCATACATATGACCTACAGGAAGTGGCCAGAGCTTAACCGGAACATCTTCTGGCTGCAGTTCTGTAATCCCTAAAGGTTTTTTCATTTCAGAAGCCATTTTTGCTAAAAACTTGTTGCTTGATATTCCTATTGAGCACCAAAGACCCAGCTCTTCCATAATGCCCTGCATGATTTTTTGTGCGGCAGTCTGAGCAGAACCGAAAAGTTTTTCTGTTCCGGTCATATCCATCCATGCTTCGTCGATACTGTTCTGCTCTAGAACTGGCGTGGATTTTGAAAGATGATTCATCACCTGCTTAGACATCTGATCGTAATAGGAATGATCAGGCGGGACCAGTATCAGGGCAGGACATAGCTTTAGTGCCTGCTGGATTGTCATGGTAGTCTTTACGCCAAATGATCTTGCTTCATAGTTTGCAGCAAGGATAATCCCGGACCTTCGTGAGGGATCTCCAGCCACTGCCGCTGCTTTTCCTTTCAGACTTGGCTTTCGCTTCATTTCACAGGTGATGAAGAAAGCATTCATATCAACAAGAAATATTGTTCTCTTCATCTGATTATTTCACCTCGTCTTTAGTTTCTACTTTTTGATTTTACCACTAAATTTATTCCAAATCACTCAAAAATCCCCCATGGTTCACTTTATATGATCCATGGGGGATTTCACTAGGCAGTTGTCTATACAGCTTCTTCTGTTTCTTCGAAGTCTCTGTTATAGACTTCCATATCAATTTCTCCAAGTCTTTTTGCTGTGACAAGTCCTGCAAGCATTGAACCTGATACATTCAGTGCTGTTCTTGCCATATCGATCAGCGGCTCAATTGCAATCAGCAGTCCAACAAGACCTACAGGAAGACCCATGGAGGAGAGGACGGTCAGTGCAGCGAATGTTGCTCCGCCACCGACTCCTGCGATACCAAATGAACTGATTGCTGTTATGACGATCAGCTTGATGAAGAATGTGACGTCCATTGGTACACCTGTTCCAACGGCTATCATCACTGCAAGCATGGCTGGATATATTCCGGCACATCCGTTCTGTCCGATGCTTGTACCCAGTGATGCGGATAAGTTTGCTATACCACTGGAAACTCCGAATTTTTCAGTCTGAGTTTCAACATTAAGTGGAAGGGTACCTGCGCTTGATCTTGATGAAAAAGCGAAGGATAGGGGAATACTCGCTTTCTTCAGATACTTGACAGGGCTCAGCTTGTAAAGCACCAGAATTGCCAGGTGAATGATAAACATGATGATGATTGCAACATACGATGCCAGTACGAATTCAAACAGTCTTGATATTTCTGTAAAGTTCGAAGTGGATACAAAACGCGCCAGAAGGGCGAATACACCGTAGGGAGTAAATCTCAATACCATGGTTACCATTCTCATGACCACATCATGCAGCATATTAAGGAAATTCTTGAAAGCTTCTGCGCTTTCAGGTTTCTTTCGTCTCAGACCGATGGTTGCAATCCCTATGAAGGCTGCGAAAAATACCACAGAAAGAGTTGAGGATGATCCTTGTCCGCTCATGGCATAAAATATGTTTCTCGGAATGATTTCAGTAATCTGTTCAGGAATCGGCTTTGACTGGAATTCTGTAAGCGACTCTTCAAGGGCTTCACCTCTTGCAGTTTCAGCCTGACCTGAAAGAAGCTCGCTGGAATCCAGACCGAAAGCTCCTGATACGGCAGCGCCCAGACCAGCTGAAATTGCAGTAGTGAGCATCAGTACAGCTATGATTGAAAATGCACTTTTCCTGAGTGCAGATGCATCCTGGTTGACTATACTGGTTGTAATTGCCACAAAAACAAGTGGAATGACAATCATGTTAAGTAATCTGACATAACCTGAACCGATAATGTTCAGCCAGGTATTTGAAGTGGAGATTACTTCTGAACCCGCTCCAAAAATGAGCTGAAGCGCTCCTCCAAAAAGTATACCTGCGACTAAAGCGGTCAGAACACGTTTGGTAAATGTCATATGCTTCTTCTGCATATAGGAAAGCCCGAATATTATAGCTGCGGCGACAGCAAGAACGAGTAGTGTGTAGAAAATATTCATTTTATTACCTCCTGATTATAGTATTATGAGACCATAGAATTGTACGGGTTTACCTGATGAAGATGTTTCTGCTTTTTGGCCAGAAAAACAAAAACTCCTGCCTCCAATTACAGAGGCAGAAGTAAACTTCCACGGTTCCACTCTGTTGACCTGTACATTCATACAGGAAAACTTAAATCGGTACAAACATACCTCAATGCTGTAACGGGCATTCCCGCTGGAGTCTACTATCATTTCGATCCAGTACTCAGAGATGCAATTCGGTCTGTTATCATCTAAAAATCCTCTCAGCATTGGATTTTATCTCTGTATAGACTTGCAAAGACTTACTCTTCTCATCATTGTAATCCGACTATTTTGGTCAAATATAATACAATATTAAATATAAGGTATAAAAAAAATTTTGTCAACTAAAGATCATAAATTGCAGAAAATGAGGAGTAGCTCCGTGTTTTATTCATAAAAGTGTTGGCGTTACAAAAATCAAATATTATCCCTTTAACTGAAATATTTGTCATGTTACTCACTATAGGATAAATCCTTGCTTAAACTATCTTAGGTGATATGATTAATTGTAGAGAGGTGATTGAATGATTTTTTATTTTACAGGTACGGGGAATTCTTTATATGCTGCAAAGAAAATACATGAAGAACTTGATCATGAGATCATAGACATCAGCATGGCACTCGAGAATCAGAAATACAGCTATACACTGTCGGACAATGAAAGTATAGGGTTCGTCATTCCTGTCTATTATTATGGTGTTCCTTCCATAGTGGAAGATTTCATCAATAACATTAATCTCGAATATACCGGGAATCCGTTCATATTTTCGGTCATGACTTGTGGTGCAAGTATCGGCGGAGCAGACCGTATGCTGAGAGGACTGCTCAAGAAACGAAATCTGGAACTTTCTGCTGTCTATTCACTTCCAATGGTGGATAATTTTATTTTCGGTTATGATTTAGCCGATCCTTCTGATCAGGTTACTGCCTTGAGTAATGCACAAAACCGGATGAAATACATAATTAAGTCTTTGCAGGTTCAGGGAACAAGCAGCAGATCATCCACGATACTCGACAGGATGCTGACCAGTATCGCATATCCTTTATACAGAAATGGACGTAAAACGAAGAAGTTCTTTTCCGATGATAAATGCACATCCTGCAGTTTATGCGAGGAAATCTGCCCAATCAAGGCCATCAAAATGGTAGAGGGAAAGCCAAAATGGATCAAGGAACAGTGTGTACATTGTGTAGCTTGCATTAACCGCTGTCCCGAGAATGCGATACAGTACGGGACTGCTACTAAGAAAAGAAGAAGATACGTTCATCCCGTTATGAAGTAAAGTGGGTGGATTTTAACTGGTAGACGGGAACCTTCGTTCTTTAAGCTGCAATCATCAGGAGGGTATCTTAATTATAAGCATCTTACAGGAAATATCTGCTGCATGAAAACTATACATAAACCGGTGGGGAGGTCCATCTGATGGAACCATTTATTGAAAAGTACAGATACAACTACATAAAAAAACGATTATTCGAAGTGAATACTGCAGTCACAAGCTGCCTTGACAAAAATACCGTCGAAGCATCAAAAGCGCATAACCAGGAAAGAATATACAGTCTTTTTCCACAGCTTGAACCTGATCAGAAGGAAATTCTTCGTCTTGAAAAGATCACAAATTCTTCTGATGTTGAGCAGTACCTGAAGAGGCTCGAACCCTTTGTCACAGGTATGACGTTTCCGTCAGACGAAACAGCTCTAAAGGTATTCAGGAAGGAAAAGAAGATACGAATACCAGATTCATATGCGAAAGAGCTGAAGAGAGTGTATCTTGGCTGGATCGATGGCGGTACGAACAAGCTGTTCATTATTTATAATTTGAACGGTAAGCCTGCAGGTATGGCCTGCAGACTACCTCAGACAAGAAACAGATCCACCAATATCTGTTCATTATGCAATCATATCGGGAAAGATGATGAGGTAGCTTTTGTTTCACCAGTATGTAAAACAGCACATCTGGGACCAGATGCCTATAAATCAATTGGATTCTATGTCTGTCTGGACAGTGAACATTGCAATGACAGAATCACCTCCGTTGAGAGACTGGAAGAACTGCTTAGACAGGTCAATAACATCAAATAAGCATAGATGAAGAGCAAAAATAGGAGACAGCTGAATAATTTCAGCTGTCTCCTACCGATTATATGCTTGGAGGATTATTATATTCTTCTGGCACCTTTGATTCTGTAGTTTCTGACATGCCAGCTGATATCGGTAATCATTACGGATTTACCTGGGCTTGGCGCATGGATCATTTTATTGTTTCCGATATAAATTCCTACATGTGTCACTGAGGACTGTCCGAAGTATAGGATATCTCCAGGCTGTGCGTTAGAGATGGAAACATAGGATCCGGATGATGCCTGACCTCTTGATACTCTAGGTAAATTGACACCCTGAGATCTGTATACATACTGGATGAACCCGGAACAGTCAAATCCGCTTGGGGTAGTTCCTCCCCATACATAAGGAACGCCAAGATACTGGTAAGCTTTATTTACGATGGCGTTGCTTGATACTGAAGCGGACCCTGTGTAGCCTGAGCTGCCTGACTGAGCTCTTTCTCTTGCAAGCTTACGTTCCTTAAGAACAGCTTTGGCTTTTTCGATGAGTGTCACAGCTTCCTGATCTGCTACTTCAGTGATAATTCTGGTTCTTACGCTTCTCAGCTCTGTTATGGCAGCGTTCAGCTGGTCATCAGTGCTGGATGAATCATTTACAATGGACTTACTTGCGGAAATGAGTGAAGTTTCAGTTACCGCTAGATTACCGGCGATTTTTCTTTCTTCCTCTTCCATTTCTGCAAGCTTAGCATCAGCTTCAGTTTTCTTGACTTCTGCTGCAGCCATATCTTCCGCATTTTCAGCATTTAGTACTTCAAGAGCATCGATATCTTTCTGAAGGTTGTTTTTTTCATCTTCAAGTTCCGCTTTAATCTGTTCAATTTCATCAAGAAGCTGCTTATCGATTTTAGCAATTTTTATGATGGCTTCTGTTCTTGAAACAAGATCTGCTATGCTCTCAGAACCAAGGATTGCACTAAGCATACCCGCGTTGCCCTGTTTATACATGGCTCGAAGTCTTTCGCCGTATTCCTCAATTTTGACTTTCAGTTCTGCTTCAGTTTTGTAGATATTGTCCAGGGTGATCTGCTTCTGTGCTTCGACTTCAGCAATCTTGACATTGTTTTCTTCTATTTTTACCATGATATCGGTGATCCCGTCCAGAATTACATCGATTTCCATGTGCAGAATGTTTATTTTCTCTTCAATTTCCTTGTATTCTGCCTGTTGCACCAGCATTTCCTGCTGCAGTTCCTCTGATACAGGTGCTGCCAGGACTGGGGTAGCTACTCCGAATAATGCAGAGCCAGTGATTAAAGCCGCAATGACTTTCAACTTGATATTCTTCATTGTGTTCTCCTAACCATTAAACATTACAATTTTATTACAGACTTATTATAGAATTAAGATATGTGGAACTTATGAAGATTTTTAAAAAATTTATAAGTTTTGATGAAATGTTGAGTCAGCAGTTAACAATATCACTTTTTTGTTCATGTTTTAAGAGCTATACCCTCTATTCAGGAATAATTCATGGGTTGTGGGTATAATCAGTCCAAAAGGAGGTAAACAAAATGAAAAGCAGGAATAAAAAGGCTTTGGCAGATGTTTTCATGGCTCTGTTTTCGATGACGGCTGCGGTTCTTGTTGCTGGAACTTTACTAAACAAGATGGGTATTCTCAGCATACACTGCAGTGAAGATTCTGAATCGGATAACGATCTGTCCATTCATTTCTGACAGTACGATCGTTTTTTTGAATACAGTTCCCTGAAACAGATATAATGATATTACAACAGAGAAAGAGGTGTATAAATTGGCGGAAGTAAAATTTGAAATCATCGAAAAAATAGGTGAACTGTCCACGTCACCAAAAGGCTGGACTAAGGAGCTCAATCTGGTGAGCTGGAATGAGCGGCAGGCGAAATATGATATAAGAGAATGGGATCCGGAGCACGAAAAAATGGCCAAAGGCATCACACTCTCCCGGGAAGAAGCGCAAAAGCTTAAAGAGCTTCTGAACAGTCTCGATCTGTAACTGCATCAAATAGTGGAGCCTATCAGCTGGCTTTTATGATATGCTCCTTGACTATTTCTTCGAATCGGCTTCATTATGATCTATTTCTGATGTAATATGATTGGTATAAGTGATGATGAATGAAGTTTGAGGTGAAAGATAATGAAAACGAGGAATAGTCCCTATTTTATGGTCGGAATATCAATTCTTGCTGTCTATCTTATTATAGAGCGTTTTGTTCAGCCCATTGACCCGCTTATCGCAATACCCGTTCTTCTCTTATCCATTGTGCTGATCTTAACTGACGCAGTCAGAAGAAGACTGAAGAACAGAAAGTAGGGAAGTGGGATGATGAAGATAAAAGTCTATCAGCTCAATTCGTTTGCACGGGTCAGCGGAGGTGGAAATCCGGCCGCTGTTGTTCTTGACGCGGAAAATCTTACTGAAAAAATGATGCAGGAAACAGCCAGGAAGATCGGTCTATCAGAAACAGCCTTTGTGATGGGGTCGAAGATTGCTGATTATAAAATCAGATACTTTACTCCATTAGCAGAAGTGGGCTTATGCGGTCATGCAACCATTGCCGTATTTTCGCTGCTAAGAGAACTGAAGATTATAGGAGATGGTGACTACACCTTTGAAACGATCAGAGCGGTACTGGGGGTAAACATCAGCGGAAAAGATGTGCTTATGGATATGCAGAGGGCGGAGTTCTATGAATATATTGATGTCTCAGAAGTGGCAGACACGTTGAACGTACCAGAAGACCTGCTCCTGCCACTGGCGCAGGTGGTATCGACCGGGCTGAAGGATCTCATCATCCCAGTAAAGAGCAAGTCAGTTCTTGATGCGATTCAGCCTGATTTCAGAAAGATCGGGGAACTGTCAGCGCAGCATGGCATTGAAGGGTATCATCTTTTTGCTCTGGATGAGGAGGTTACTGCCGTAACGAGAAACTTTGCACCGCTATTGGGCATTTTGGAAGAATCGGCTACAGGAACGGCAAGTGGGGCACTTGCTGCCTATCTGTACAGCCATGGACTTCTCAGTGAAACTGATCGGAAGAACATCGTCTTCAGGCAGGGCGAATCCATGGGCAGACCATCTCATATCAGAGTGGTGATGGATACCTCTGAGAATGTCATTGAAAAGATACAGGTCGGTGGAGGAGTTATGGACATTTCGAGTTACTTTGTGGAACTTTGACGGAAGATGATTAGTAAAAAGCACTGCGAGATTAAAATCTCGCAGTGCTTTTTATATATGCATTCTTTTTCCGAACTCACTTTTGATGCTGTGTCCCTGCAGAATGAATATTGCAGAGAGGAATATCAGACTGACAGCAATACTGATGATTGAGGGGTATCTGATATCCACCCACCCGAAAAGCAGAAACAGAACGGGGATGATTCCGAAAAGTGCACACATCAGAGCATAGGTGATGTAATCTCTGTTTCCCAGTTTCATGATGATAGCAATGGCATACATGAGAATCAGAGCGATGATGCATAAGATGGGAATGACATAATTGAGTGACCACCCGTGCCAGCCTGTATTCCAGTCCCAGAATACAGAAAGCAGAGAAATGATGGCAACCTGCCAAACGATTTTCTTCGGGATATGAAACCTTTTCTGCACCAGAAAGATCATATCGATCCAGATACTTCCAAGACCCAGCAGTAAAAGAAGCGGCCAGTTCAGATCAGTCGGATAGATGAAATATATGGTGAAGCTGAGGACAACCAGAACGATGGAGATAAATATCAGCACCTTCAGCTTCATGTGGCTTTTAAGATAGGAAGGAACCTCCGGGAAAGTGATCACTCTGTCTTTCTCATTCACCTCTGGCAGATTGTTCCCGCATAAAGGGCAGCTCTCGCGAGTTTCCAGAATGTCTATTTTGCAATGGTCGCAGTGCTGCATATTTTTCACTCCTTTACAGATTTGATGAGATGGCAACGGAAATCCCGTGTTCAGTCAGAAACTGGAAAAATATGCGCTGGATGTCTGTGTCATGGAAAGGGGAAATGAAGTTGATCACAAGCTCATCCAGGTAAGAACAGATCACGATCTGAGGTCTTCTGGCGCTGACGAAAATACTGAATTTCCTGATGAACGGTTCAAATTCCTTCGGCATGACAATCCTGCCCACATTCGATATGGAGGAGGTAATGTGCCTGTCTCCCAGAAAGTTCGCAGTCTTCAGCGTGATGTCTTTCAGTGGAAGAGGAATGATTCTTGCAAAGGGATTCTTTTCCAGAGACATGAGTTCGTCAAGATGGGCATTGATTTTCTCTTTGGTGAGCTCCTTCTTGAAACTCTCGCTCACGGAGGAGATGATGTCATGAAGATCATGGCTCTCTTTTGCAAAATCGTATCGGATATTCATGGTACCGAAAAAGTTCCGTGCAGTTCTTGATTCAAAATACTGCCTGAGATTTATGGGTACCTGCAGAACCACCGGATTTTTTCTCATTTTAGAAGACATGTCCTTATTGATCGCATAAAAGTAGAGTGCAGTAAGGAAT
>DAMDIS010000010.1:32979-34194 GCA_032100885.1 Proteiniclasticum sp. | reverse complement strand
CAGGATCTTCCATACTGATATTAGAGTAAGAATACCCTATTTCATAAACTGCCTCGGGGTTTCTTTTTTCAAACTCATTTCTCTCATCAGTTTTCCTCACGGAATCGATGGTCACAGTATACTTCCCTTCATCTGTGCTCACTTCAATAATCTCGCCCAGCTTAAAGGTGTTGTCATACTTAGGCATTACCCCTTCCATACTCACTTCAACGGCTTCACCTACAGGAAGGGAAAACGTGCAGTCGGATGTAGAGGAGAAGAAGTTGTCATAGTAATGCATATCGATCTTCCGGCTTTTGGATGTTGTGCCGACGGCAAATGATGCAAAAGTCTTCGCACCTTTGGGTGTGTATTCCGGACTGTGTGCCGCTTCCACTGGATATGTATCCATCATGTTTCCACCTTCATCAACGAGCTTGAACTCCATTTCGGATATATAGATTTCGTCGTCGCTCATAAGATTCTCATAAAGGTATTCAATAATCAGTACCTGCTCCACTTCCTTCTCGGAAAACTCATTTCTCTCATCTGTTTCTTTCACACTGATGATGGTAAGCGCATAATCATCATCAAACACGATTCTGTCTCCGATGGTATAAACGACATCTTCTTCGGGTTTCTCTGCTTTTGTGTTTTCAGTCTCTCCCTGTATAGGCGCATCCGAATCGGTTTTTTTCACCGATTCCACACTCGAACCACATCCCGTCACACCAAGCATCAGTATAAGCATCAAGGCTACCCCAGTTTTTTTCATTTTCTTCCCTCCTGATTTATTGGTTCTTAAAGTCTCAAACGACTTGAAACTTATCTCTATCTACACCATAGCAAATCAGGTGTCCTCAATAACGGACACATAAATAGAAATAACCTGATTCCTAAAATATCCATATTTCTTTTCCCTTTTGATTTAAGCATAGCAGCTTTTACTCCGACTTTTTTCCAGCTCAAAAAATACTCTTCACAGATCAGAGTTTCATTCAAACCCTGCCCGGGAAGAGTATCCGTTCAATAAAGAATAACCTTATAAGATCTGTCTCAGGCTTTCCAGTGCATAACTGTGAATACTAGGAAGCAGGGTGTTTACTCCGATATAGGTAAAGAGGACACAGATGAATCCGATGACAGCAAAAAGTGCCGCTTTCTTACCTCTCCAGCCTCTTGTAATGCGAAGATGAAGATAGATGGAGTATATGATCCAGGTGATGAAGGACCAGG
>DAMDIS010000010.1:30796-32936 GCA_032100885.1 Proteiniclasticum sp. | reverse complement strand
TGGCTCCTGTAATCATGACCAGAGTGAGAAAAAAGTATCCTGCAGCCACCGCTCTGTAGCTGATGAAATCCAGCTGCTTAAGCTCAGGTACATGCTTTGTGATAAATGTTTCCTCACCCATTCTGTCTCTAACGAGATACATGGCAGAAACTCCGCAGGCAACACCGAATGCGCCGTAGCTGATTACCGCTGTCGCCACATGAAACACCAGCCAGTTGCTCTGAAGGGCCGGCATCAGGGGACGGATATCCTTGCTTTGCATTGCTGCATACCCGATGACAAGCAGGATGAGCGGCATGACAAATGTTCCCATTGCCTTAAAACTGAATCTTCTCTCAAAAATCAGAAAGAGAAGCACAATTCCCCAGGCAAAACTGTTTGCAAATTCATACTGGTTGGTGAGCGGAACTCGGCCAGATGCGATTCCTCTAACAACAAGTGCTGCGGTATGCGCCAGAAATCCCCCATACAGAATATAGGTTGCGATCTTTCCTGACTTCTCCTTCCTCCCGATGAAAAAAATGATGTATAAGATCATGGAGATGGTATAAATAATCAGTGCCAGATATAACAGAATATTTTCAGCCTCCGTCAATCATGTCCCCTCCCTTTTCTTAAGCCTGTCCAGCCTCTCTTCGATCTCCAGTCTGTATGCTTCCTTATTCTTATGAGAGCCACCAGAGAGTATCCGTTTTCCTTGCTTGTCCTCTGCCATGAGGTAGCCTGGTACAAAATAGAAGGTCAGTAGAAGACCGATCAGCATGAGTGCACCGCCAAGTGCAGCAAAGACTGCTCCAGGATCTCTTACCACCTGAAGAACTGTAAAGAGCCTTGGCTCAAATGCCTGAAATTCGACATCTCCGTATCTTATGGTCTCCCCGGGAGATGCCACATTCATATAGACACTCTTTCCATCCTCATAAAGAATGAAGAGATACTTGGGCTGATTGAGAAATGGTGTTTTTGTGTAGGCTTTCCCACCAGAAAGCACAAAATCAGGATAGAAACTGCGAAATTCAAGAGCCAGGTTCTGCTCCTCAAGCATAACTGCTCCAGACTGGTAGAATCTTTCCCTCAGGATTTCTTCCTCTCCCTCTCTTGCCACGAGCTCCATCATCCACCCTGTTCCGCTCTGGTAGATTTTGTATCCCCTGGTTCTCATGGGACTGTTCACGGAAATATCTCCAGTCTCTATAATCTCCTTGTCGCTTCCTCTGAATTCAACGGTAGAGATATACTGATGGATGCTGTAGTCGGCTCTGTAGAGAATATCAAAATCGGTCAGATTTATGACATAGTCTGTATCTGTTACGGCCAGCTCATCTCCCGGAATTCCTGTGAGGTAGGTTTCGTATCCGAACAGTTTTCCCGATGACAGGGCTAGTATGACGATCAGAATGCCAAGATGCACAAGGTACGATCCGAAATATCCCGACCTTCGCCTTATGGCGTAGACAATGCTTTTTCCGTCCACATCCACAGTTTCGAATTTTCTGTATCCCAGGCCAGGAAAAAGACTCTTGCTGTCTTCCATGCCTTCCAAGGGAATTTCAAACTGAGCTTCCTTCTTCAGAAGACTGTCGATATGAAGATCCCTCTTATAAAGCCTTATGGTCCCAGGCAGTCTCCTGAGGCTGCAGAAAATGAGATTGGCGGAGAAGAGAAGAGTGAGCAGGATGAAATAGACCGAGCTGTAAACCTTATGAAGCTGAAAGATTCTGATGAGAATAAAGACCAGTCCGCTGTAGGTTTCCTCGTAGAACCCCAGAGGTCTTTCCTGAGGGATCAGTGTGCCAAGAGTCGAATATCCGGCCAGAAGAAGTAACAGGATCATACCGAATTTCATTGAAGCAATAAATTTCCGCCATGAGAAAGAATGCTGTTTATTAACCATTATCCCTCCACCTTAAAACAAGGCTCCAGCAGTAAAGGAGCCTTGTCCTGATACCATAATCATTATTCATCAAGCAGTGCCAAAGCTTCTTCTGTCAGGCTTCTGGCGTCATCAAGCAGTTTGTGCGAAAGTGCGTTGTTATGGAATCCTTCACTGTTTTCCACAAACACAAAATCCCAGTACCACTGAGCGGCTCTATGAAGCTTTCTCGCTTCTGCGATATCCGCCTCTGCCATGCCGTTACTT
>DAMDIS010000010.1:24553-30786 GCA_032100885.1 Proteiniclasticum sp. | reverse complement strand
GAATCCTTCAAGGCATCAATGAGATCCACTATGAGCAGTGCAGTTTCATTCATTTTCTCCTCCACATCTCCCTGAAGATTCTCCACCCTTTCTGTGAGGGACTCTGCAGTATAATCCTGATGACAGCCAAGGCATGATGCTTCTATGCTCTTGAGCGGACTTGTCCAGTGGTGGCTCTTTAAGGCTTCTCCACCCTCTTCTTCCATCTCAGGCATATGGCAGGATACACAGGTTACACCCATACTGTTGTGGATGCTGCCCTGAAAGGTTTCCCATTCAGGATGCTGAACTTTCAGCAGTTCAGTCCCTGCACTTGGGTGAACCCAGTCGGAATATCCAGCTTCATCATAGAAAGCCATCATAGATTCAGGATCAAGACCACTGACCGAAGGCATAACGACTTCCTTCGTTTCGGGATCCAGATGATACTCCACATGACACTGTGCACAGACAAGATCACCATCGCTGAATTCACCGTCGATA
The DNA here is from genome assembly GCA_032100885.1 of Proteiniclasticum sp. Classification (GTDB taxonomy): domain Bacteria; phylum Bacillota; class Clostridia; order Clostridiales; family Clostridiaceae; genus Proteiniclasticum. Next base: position 30,303 of record DAMDIS010000010.1, on the reverse strand, counting down.
CCTTCAAGCGCAGCATTAAGATGTTCACGGGTGATATTGACCACACCAGGCTCGTTTCTGTGACAGTCATAGCAGCTTATGGTTTCCATGGTGCTCTTGTCCACTTCTTCAAAGTCCATGGCATTTGCATCTATACCATGTTCATCCAGAAGCTCAAGAAATCCGCTTGTTTTGCAGGACAGGCAGCTTGCTCCTGGTTTCGGCCTTTCGATGTGCATAACATCCTCAAGCGCATAGATATGTCCTCTTGCTCTCTGGTAGTCGATGCTGAACCCGTTCCCCTCATAAAGGACTTTAAGGTAAGGATATTTCTCGAGATAATCGATTGGCACCGACCCGCCGTAAGTGGTTTCTTTCATTTCACTGTTTTCCTGATAGCTTGCATAAATCTCCGGATGGTCATCTTCCCATTCACTGGCAGAAATAATACCTTCAGTTTCTGATCCCGAACATGCGGTGATCAGTACAGCAAGCGCTAATACACACAATAACAGCAGCTGTTTTCTCATGGGTACCTCCTTTCATACCGTTTATAATTTATCTAAATATTCAATCTACGATACGATTATATCATTCCTGTCCGGTTTCTTCATTAAATGGACCATTGCTTACAAAAACTTAATGATTATAAAGCGGATCATTCACTTTCTGCAGCATAATCGGTCAATAATATTCTGAGTCGTATATCATGAAACGACCCGCTCATCGTCATGTATAATGTAGAGCTGCAATACGTAAACGGTTTTCCGACAGTCAATATGCATTGTCTATGGCCTGTTATTTTTATATATTTTGATCCTCTTTCAATTCACCGTCTAAATTATCTTAAGATATCTCCTGATTTGCCTCAATTCCATTAATAAAATCACGTATTTCCTTAATTATCAAAGATACTCATATCTTGACGCTAATTTCACACAGGCGTAATATATTTAATGTTGATTTTTTTCTATAGAAAGGGAGTATATATGCAATTATTGATACTGATACTTAAAGACATCGATTGTATCGACACTTTGATCAAGTCGCTCGCAGCAGAGGGCGTTAAAGGTGGTACGATACTGGAAGGAAAAGGCATGGCAAATGTACTGATGAAGAGTGAAGATCTTCCGGTATTCGGCATGATGAGGCATCTTATGACAGATACCGTCAGAGAATCCAGTCATGTACTGCTTTTTGTGCTCAGAGACGAGCAGGTGTTAAAAACGAAGTCTACAATCAAGAAAATCACGGGTGACCTTAATGAACCAGGAAAAGGAATCATGTTTTCCATTCCCCTTACTTCAGTGGAAGGGTTAGGTGAATAGAAATGAAACTGGACTTATTTGTTTATCTTGGACTCGCACTTATTCTGGCTCTTCTATCCAGTAAAATGATCAAGAAATTTCATCTGCCCAATGTAACAGCATATCTCATTATGGGTCTCATTGCAGGTCCCTATATGCTGAAGATTCTTCCCCATGAAAGCATCGAATCATTTGAACCCATTTCGGAAATCGCATTAGGATTCATCGCATTTTCCATAGGTTCGGAATTCAAACTGAGCTATCTGAAGAAAGTCGGCAAGGCGCCGATCGTCATCGCTTTATTTGAAGCACTCACTGCAGTTGTCCTTGTGGATATTGCTCTGATTGTAACAGGGCATGACCTTTCCTTCTCCCTCATGCTTGGTGCCATTGCAGCAGCAACCGCTCCGGCCGCAACACTGATGGTGGTCAGACAGTACAAGGCGGAAGGACCCGTAACAAGAACGCTTATGCCTGTTGTCGCCATTGATGATGCCATAGCGCTTATGCTTTTCGGCATCTCACTTACTATAGTCAAGACAATCAATGCTACAGCAGAAGTATCCCTCTTCATGACCCTGATGAAGCCTGTCATTGAAATCGGTGCGGCTCTTGCTTTGGGTGCCTTCATGGGATATATTCTGACACTCATGACCAGATGGTTCTCAGGACGCGGCAACCGATTATCACTGACCATCGCAATGATCGCTTTGACCCTCGGGTTGTCAAAGTATTTCGGTCTCTCTGAGCTTCTGTCCTGTATGGCCATGAGCGCATTCTTCGTCAATGCTTCAAAGAGTTCCGAAGACGTCTTTGCTCAGATCGATCTGTTTACTCCGCCGATTTTCATGATGTTCTTCTTCACTTCAGGTGCGGATCTCAACATCAGACTGCTGCCATCTGTAGGTCTTGTGGGTGTGATCTATATCGTCACAAGAGTGATCGGCAAGATTTCCGGTGCTACCTTCGGTGCAGCTCTTTGCAAGTGTGAAGAACCTGTCAGAAAATATCTCGGGTTCACACTGATTCCTCAGGCCGGAGTAGCCATCGGACTTGCAACAGTCGCACTTAACGTACTGCCTGAATACGGGCAGACCATCAAAGTGGTCATTCTTGCAGGAACAGTGATCTATGAACTTGTAGGACCCGTCACAACGAAAATCGCTCTGACAAAAGCTGGAGAAATAGAGACTGTTAAGGAAAAGAAACTGAGTATCGCATAAATCCATTCAGTCACATTCCTATCCCACTTGTTTTACCGCATAAAGGCACAAAGCCGCTCGTCCAGTCAGAACCTGGCCGGGCGGTTTCACTCATATTTATGACTTCCTCACTTTGAGATTCTATGCTAAAATGAATGCTGTTAACAATGATTCGCCAATAAAAACGAATATTATCTTAAAATAAACACATCATCGGAAAAGAACTCCACCCTAAGTCCTAAGGAGGATAAAAAAATGTCCAGAATATATACCGCCTCACGTTTCAATGCACTTTCACAGACTGATGAAGAAGGTCTGATTTTATATAACAGCTATACGGGAGCACTTATCGATTTCTCTAAGGAAGAAAAGGAAGAAGTCATGACGCTTCTGAAAACATCAGATGACACAGAAACTGAAATCAGGACTGTCCTCATCGAAAACGGCTTCCTTATACCTGAGGATGTGAATGAACTGAAGCGTGCAGAGCATCTGCACCAGTCCATGCACCGGACAGATGCCCTTCACCTGGTACTGATGCCCACAGAAGCCTGCAATTTCAGGTGCACCTACTGCTACGAATCCTTTACCCGGGGCAGAATGACCGATGAGACCATCAGAGGTGTAAAAGCTCTGGTGAGAGAAAGGGCCAAGACCATAAGCAGTCTTCATATCAGCTGGTTCGGGGGTGAACCTCTTCTTGAGATCGATCTTATGGAAGAGCTCACAAGAGACTTCCAGGAGACCGCAAGAGAACATGGCATCCAGTACTCTGCAGATATATCAACCAACGGTTACTTTCTGAATAAAGAAGTCTTTGAACGACTGCTCTCCATGGATGTGCGCCAGTACATGATTACCATCGACGGTATCGAAGCTGTACACGACAGCAGACGTTTCCTCGTAGGAGGCGGCAAAACCTTCAAAGACATCATGGATAATCTGAAATCGGCAAAGGACAGTGAAGAAACCTTCGACATTTCCATACGTGTAAACTTTGACGAAAGCAATCTGATTCAAACCGAAGAACTGACCGAATACCTCAAGATTTATTTCGCAGGCGACAGGCGTTTCGGAATTCTGTACAGACCTGTCGGAAGATGGGGCGGTGAGCACGACGAAGATATTCCCATCTGTTCCCATATTACTGCCAACAAGAAAATGTGGCAGTTCACAAACGATGCAGTGGACAGAAAGCTTGCCATGAGCTCTGCCATTGCAGGTGTCATCATGCCGGCAGGTTCTGTGTGCTACGCGGCTAAACCCAATGCCATGGTTGTCGGTTCCAACGGTCAGCTCTATAAATGTACCACGGCTCTTGATGCCGAAGTGAATCACGTGGGACATCTTAATGAAGACGGGTCCATGGACCTTGATTATGATAAAATCATCAAATGGGTAACCTCCGGTGAAGAGACAGACTCCACATGCCAGTCCTGTTTCTACAGACCTTCCTGTCAGGGCAATCACTGCCCATGGTACAGGATGGTGACCGGAGACAGACCCTGCCCTTCAGAGAAGACAAACATCAGAAAGGTATTGAACCTGATCTGGAAGAACTCTCTGGAATATTAGACCATCCCAAACCATTGAAAGGAGGTGAAACCCGATGCGTATTGTAAGACCAGCAGTTTCTCCTGTAAAGACAGTGAATTCTGGAAGAATCCTTAAGGCTGCTCCTGGAAATCTGAAGTAGTGTGATTTTCGCCGTATAGCCTATAGATGAGAAGACGTCCTTTGAGGCGTCTTTTTCTTCGTTCTTCAGCATACTTTGTCCACAGGACAGTGCATGTTTCCCACAGGAAGCGGCATCTTATCCCCAGAGCGCAAGCTGAAGCCCTCCGTTATCATGCTTCATCATAACGGAGGGCTGAAAGTCTTATATTATACTATGGAGGCATCATAGATCTCTCTAACGGATTTCTCCATGGTGGTGTTGAAGGTGTTTTCATCCTGATCGTGACTCAGACCTTCAAGAAGTGCCCTTGAGAAGCTTGCGATGAGTCCCCTGTTCTTTTTGAGCGCTTCCACCGCCTCATCTCTGGTGCAACCGCCAGAAAGTGCGACCACACGCATGACTCTCTTATGCTCGATGAGCTCTCTGTAGAAATCCGGTACATCAGGAATGGACAGCTTAAGCATCACCTTCTGATCCTCTGGTAGCTCATCAAGGTGCCGGAGGATTTCTCTCTTTAATATCTCTTCGGACTCTTTCTTGTCTGCACTTCGGATGTCCACTTCAGGTTCAATGATGGGAACAAGGCCTTCTGCAAGAATCTTCTTCCCGAACTCGAACTGCTGGCCCACAATCTGCCTGATTCCTTCAGGATCGGCTGATTTTATGACAGATCTCATCTTTGTTCCGAAAATATGTCTTTCTTTTGCACGTCTTAATGTCTCATCCAGATCATCTATCGGTTTCATAAGCTGAACCCCGTTCTTTTCTTCTGCCAGTCCCTTGTCTACCTTAAGTATTGGAACGATATTCTTTTTCTCCCAGAGATAGTCAGCTGTGTGCAGTCCATCTATGGTTCTGTCCATGGTCTGCATAAAGAGAATTGCGGCAAGAATATGCTTTGAATCAAATGCTTCGCTCTTGATGATTCTTGATCTCATTTTGTGGACCATGTCGAACATTTCATCTTCATTTTTGTATTGATCCTTCTGGATTCCGTAACCTGCCAGAGCTTTTGGTGTACTTCCGCCGCTCTGGTCAAGAGCTGCTACAAATCCCTTGTCCTCAGTCATGCGCTTTGCCTGCTTCATATTCATATGGACTTCCCTCTCTTTCAATAATTTATGGTGAAATTTTCACCACGTCTATATCTCTATGGTATTACGTATTAAAACCATTGTCAAAATATTTGCGCTATTTCTGAAGACCTCTTTCAATTTTTACTGTAAACTGAAAAAAGCTCTTCCTGTCATCTGAACCCTGAAGGTTCCACAGGAAGAGCTTATGTGATTATTTTACTATTTCAGATTCTCTGCAGCATGCTGACCAGCGATTCTTCCACTTGTCAGGGCAAACTGAACGGCACTACCAGACATATATACCTGATTGTAAAGAACCTTATTGGCATTTTCACCCGTTGCATACAGATTACCGATAACACTGCCATCTGCTTTAACTACTCTGAAACTGTCATCAGTCTTCACGCCTCCGAATGTACCCATGGTAACAGGATAGAATCTGATGGCATAGTATGGTGCCTGATCAACAGAAACGAGATAATCCTTCGACTTACCCATGGCATCAGTT
>DAMDIS010000010.1:22645-24422 GCA_032100885.1 Proteiniclasticum sp. | reverse complement strand
GAGCCATGTACCTTCCTGCTCAATCAGTTTATTTGTGGCAATAGAGTAATGTACTTCTTCATTCGTGAATCTTTCACCTTTATTATTCACATATACTCTAGTCCAGTCCATACCCAGTGACTGTGTTCCAGGAACCTTACTTCCGATACCGACACCCATGATCCATGGCTCTTCATAGACTGCAGCGCCCAACTTTTCAGCCATGAGGATTCCATCTCCTGTGCTGCCTGCAGAAGCCCAGCTAAGCTCAGATGTTCCTTTGGCCTCAGGAACAAACCTCTCCAGCAGTTCTTCACTCTTTGCAAAACCACCGGCAGCAAGGATAACTTTCTTGGCGTGAACGGTCACTTTTCCGTCCTTGCCTTCCGCGATAACACCCGTAACATTACCTTTGTCGTCGGTAATCAGTTCTTTAGCTTCTGTCTCTGTCAGTATCTCCACACCTTCACCGGTGATGAAGTTTTCAATGTTCTTTGTAAGGCTCGTTCCACCCTTGGTGGTCGCATCGCTGTATGCAAAATGAAGTCTTCTGACTGGATCGAGTCCAAAGCCCATGATTGCTGAATACTCATGTTTGACATAATCCACAAGCCACTCTGTGGTGATGACGGCAGCATCCATGAACTTGTCTACCACCTCATAGTTCGGATACATCCCATCAGCATTTGAAGTGGACTGTCTTTCCTTCCAGAGCTCCATCCATGATTCCTTGCTGTCCTTTATGCCTTCAGCTTCCTGAAACTTTGTTCCTGTGGCGGATATTCCGCCACCTGAAAGCGCTGTGGAACCACCTGTTACCGCAAGCTTTTCAAGAACAATGACTTTCGCTCCGTGTTCTTCTGCAGAAGCTGCAGCCACAAGTCCAGCTCCGCCTCCGCCGATGACAACGACATCCGTGGTCAGTTCCATATCGCCTGCTTTACTGTCGGTACCAGTCTGCTTGACCTTAAGCTTCGCCACGTCTCCACCAGCTTTGACCACGCAGGCTTCAACCGCTGCAAGAATGGCATTGGATGTCACTGTCGCACCGGCGACGGTATCCACTGCCAGAGTCTGGGCATTGACGATTTCTTCAGGTATACGCTCAATCGGTGCATCGCTTATGCCCGCAGTCTCCGCATGTGTCAGCACCTTCACAGAGGTGATTTTCTCCGCATCAAAGGACACTTCAACTTCAAGATCTCCATTATGCCCCTTAACCGTTTCAGTATAAGTTCCTTCGGTATAGCTGCCCGCTTTACCTTCTCCGTCCGTTTTTTCTTCAGTATTTCCGCATGCTGTAAAACCGGTCATCATAAGTAAAGTCAGAATACCGCAGATCATTTTTCTTGTGTTTTTCATTCGTACAGTTCCCCCTAGATTGTTATCATTTTAGTTTGTTATTAATCAAACTTGTTACATTTACCATCTTAGAGCCTTGGCTTATGACCATGTCAACAGATGATATTGATAAAGATTAAACAAAAAGAGATGGAACCATGGGGTCCACTCCATGTTTCATCTCTTTTTTCTTCATTCTACTTAAGCCGAGTATGATCTGTGCCTATTGATCCGCCATCAGCGTTAATATTCCTGACCGTTCATATCATCCTTTTTTCAGCATTTACAACAAGCTGGAATAGCTCCATCTCATCCAGTTCGCCCCCTGAAGATTTTTCCTGAAATGCGGGTCCTACGCTGCAGTGATCTCTGATTTCAAGCCCTGCATCCTCAAGCTTCCGCTTCTGCGTTTCGGGACAGTACGCCCTATCCGGATCTCTTCTTCTGGGACTGACTT
>DAMDIS010000010.1:16662-22635 GCA_032100885.1 Proteiniclasticum sp. | reverse complement strand
CCGAAATAAATGGAAGAACTGACATATTTGCCCTGGAACTTAAGAAGATCCAGTATGATTTCAGGCAGATAACGGCCGTCTTCGGTTTTGTAGTGCCGGGTCATTCCAAAGTCCACCATGGCGTCTATGGCTCCACTTTTCAGGGGAAGCTGATCATAGTCGCAGCACAGGAAGATAAACTTCTTATGCCGGTAATACATTTCAAGGTTCTTCTTCAGTCTTTCCATCCTCTCCAGATCATAGTCCACAAGGATATATACGGTATTTTCAGGCAGGTAGCTGATGTACTGCAGAAGGAAAAACCCCACGCAGTTATTCAGCTCCAGAATATACCCGGGTTTCTCCTCGGTGAAATCCAGATATTTCATCATTGCCGCCATGGTCTGGTAGAGGTAGTTGATATAGGTCTGAGAAGAGCTCTTCAGAAACTCTTCCTTGGTGGGCATCGGCCGGTCATCCATAAGTTTTTTTCTTACTGCTGTATCATCAATGAAGATACCGTTACTGATTCTTGCAAAATATCCGCATCCGCAGGACAGCTCAGCCCTCTGCACCATATTGTCCTGCAGAGAACCTTCTTTTATATGTAGACTGCTTCTGCATCTTGGACACACAAGAAGGTCAAGGGAGGAAAGCGGCAGCCCTAAGGTCATGGCCGTCTTTTTGTCTTCCTGCCTCAGATCGTCTATTCTGCTGCTGATGGTTTCCGAAAGAACCTTCAGTCTCATGACTTCACTGTCTATTTCATCTTTCTGACGGATGAGATACGGCATATAGTAATTTCTGAAGACATCTGTATTCTCCCCGCTCAGTCTCTGCACGGTGAGAAGATCTGAAATGGCGTTAAGTGAAAACTCCATGTTCTTGAGTTCGATTATTTTTTCGAGATCCTTTCCGTCAGCCTCAGTAAAGAAATACTGTTCTCCTCTTTTCTGTGCAACCAGAAGTCCCCTCTCGAGATAGTACCTGACAGCATCAAGCGTAACACCATATTTTTCGGCGAATTTTCCAATCTTCATGTCATCCTCACAGTTCTTTCTTCAGAAATTTTGTCAATATTCTTTGTCAGACTTTTAACCCAGTTTATCATCTGAAAGACAATATTTCAACGCAGATCAACTGTGAACGCCCTAGACGATTTTAGCATCTCCATTGATTAAGGTCTGTTCATTTTCCTCAACAGGGATAACAAGATAACGTCTGCCGTCTATGATCTGGGACTTGATTTCCGGTATTCTGTCTGCCTTGACCTTGAGGACGACATCATACCTTTCTGTCTCTTCCTCATTTTCATCCTGCTCTTTCGCCTTCTCCAGTTCTCCTTTTAATAGAATGACTTCCTTCTTCAGACGTTCCTCTTTTCTTCTCTGATCTTTTTCTTTCAGAACTTTATTGTCGATCAGGCTTTCAGCTAGTGGCGGCTGGTCTCCGTAGTATGCCTCAAAGGATTCCGCAATTTCTTTTGTCAGGTTTTCTGATACGCCGCTGTCCTTAAGAATTTCTTCGACTTCGCGGTGGGTGAGCACCATGGGTTCCATATCCACATCAGAGTAGAGAGACTTATATTCTGACACCATGGCATGAAGCTGATCCTGAACCTCCATGAACATGGTCTCCGATTCCTCGTTTCCTGCATCGAGCGTTCCCTTGACCATTGCCTGGAAGGACTCTTTCTGAAGGGCTGCAGTTTCCTTGATCTGACAGCCTAAAATCTCTTCCATAAATTCAGGATGTGTTTCTTTTGCATTCTTGGTAAAATACATCACTGAATCAAGGTCCTGACTGCGGTCGATGAAAGCGGGATAGACAAATCCTGTCTTCGGTGCTTCCACCACCCAGTCTCTGTGACGCGCCTTGATCCTGTTCTCGCTTTCGGCATAGCTAAGACCGGGATCGGACAGTGAGACCGGACAGACTGCACACAGGACATACTCATATACCTCTTCAGATTCATCGATCTTGATATTGTCCTCTGTCTTTGTGATGACATCGTAAAGATCATGAAAAAGAATGATGATGTAGTTGCCCACATACTGATAGTGATCGATCACATCCTGATAAAAACTGTCAAGAAGATCGTCCTTCAGCAGTCTGCTCCTTTTAAGATCCATGAGAAAATTCTGTTTCCTGCTGGCCTCACCTACTTCATCCAGAAAGTTCAGCTCAAGAAGGTTGTTGCCCACTGTGCCGCTTAGCACTTTCTTTGCGATCTCCAGATATTTGTGATATTCCTCTTCCTCCAGGTTAAGGAAGGTTTCTCTGAACTTTATGACGATGTTCTTCTCACCGTTCACATAGCAGCCGCACATCTTTGTAAAAGTCGCCTGGTCTTTCTTGTATCTTTTTTTGATTTCAAGTATATCTTTTTTCAGCATTTTTTCTCCTTAGCGGTGTTAATCATAAATGTACTACTTTCATAATTTAGCACAGAAAAAGCTTTCAATCAAAGGTCCTAGGGTCATTATTCCGAATTTATCTCTTCTTCGTCATGCAGTTTGAATAGCACATCCATATCATGTTATGATGTTTTAAAAGACGAATCAGACAGAAAAAGGAGAGAATCATTATGGATACAGCTGGAATCAGGACAAAGCTTCTGAATGCTCACCCCAATTTTTCCGGTGTCATTTCTTATAGCGAGCAGGACACAGTGCACTTTGAAGAAGCCTTCGGTCTTGCAGTCGTAAATGAAGAGGTGCCCAATCAGATTCATACCCGTTTTCCCATGGCATCTGGTTCAAAGATCTTTACTGCGGCTGCCGTGCTGAAGCTCGTAGAAGATGGCAGACTGTCACTTGAAGATCCGGTGGCCTATTATCTTCCTGATCATTTCCCTCATATGGATGAACATGTGACGCTATGGCATCTGCTTACGCACACCTCGGGTTTCATGGACTACTTCGATGAAGAGGAGAATGATGATTATTCTGGCATATGGAAGGATCTCCCTATGTACAGCATGAAGAACCCCGATGATTTTCTGGTTCTTCTCGGGGACAGAGAAATGGAATTTTCTCCAGGTGAACGCTTTAAATACAATAATGGCGCTTTTGTTATTCTATCCATGGTGATCGAGCATGTATCGGAAAGAAAATTTGTTGACTATGTGAGTGAAAACATATTTGAAGCGGCGAATATGGATGACAGTGGTTATTTTCCCATGAACAATCTGCCGAAAGGCACTGCCGTAGGGTATACAGAGAACGAAAACGGAACACTGATCTCCAATATCTATTCCATTCCGATTATAGGGGGCGGAGACGGAGGCGGCTACACCACAGCGGGTGATCTTCGCAGATTCTGGACTGCTCTTACAGAAGGGAAAATCCTTAAAGATGAACTGGTCAGAGCTATGATCACCGCCCATATCGCGGCGGATGACGAGGGAGACTATTACGGATTAGGCGTTTGGATCAGAAAGAAAAAGGAGGATACTGAAACCATCTATATTGTCGGAGCTGACCCTGGCATATCCATGATCAGCCAGTTCAATCTCACAGACCGGAAAACCATAACTGTTCTCTCCAATCAGGATGATGAAGGTTTCAACGTAAGAAGAACCTTTCTTGATCTCATCAATAAAGAGTGACTTCCTAAACCCTACTTACTCAATGTATGTAGGGTTTTTTTATGATGATTTTCAAGTGAAAGCTATGGCATAAGTATTCATCAATATTGAAATGCTTTACATTGTATCCAATACTAAAGTCATGTGAATTATATGATTTATAAAAAAGTTCATAAATGGACTTGTTTGAGTAGCAAAATATTTAACACAATTTATCATACTCGTAATAATTTCGTCACACATTAGAAAAGTGTTGATTTGTAACTATCAATTTTTATATAATCAGTGGTATAAATTCAAAAATTGATAGATTTATTTTGATTTTCTTATGCAACTATCAATTTTGAATAAAAAGGGGGAATAATCATGGAACAAAACAAGCCTGATCAAACTCAAGAAAAACGTGGCATGTGGTCATCACGATTTGGTTTTCTTATGGCTGCTGTCGGATCAGCAGTTGGTCTGGGAAACTTATGGAAATTTCCATATCTGGCCGGTGAAAACGGTGGTGGTGCATTTGTACTTGTTTACGTTGTACTTGTTGTCATCCTTGGCTTTACACTGATGCTGGCTGAACTTTCCATTGGACGTAACACAAATTCCGACGCATTCGGCGCATACTCCAAAATCAAAAAAGGCTGGGGATTCGTCGGTGGATTCGGTATCCTTGCAGGTTTCCTGATCCTCTCCTACTACTCTGTAGTCGGCGGATGGGTAATCAAGTACATCGTGGCCAGCATCACTGGCATAGGAGCCGATAAAGGAGCATACTTTACAAACTTTATCACATCCCCAGTAGAACCGATCGTTTATCATTTAATATTTATGGGTCTCACAGCACTTATTGTTATTCGTGGTATCTCAGGTGGTATTGAAAAAGCTTCCAAGATCGTTATGCCAGCCCTCTTCATTATGCTTGCGGTAATCGTATTGAGATCCGTAACACTTGAAGGTGCATCAGAAGGTCTCAAATATTACCTGACACCAAATTTTGACGAAATCACACTTAAAGTTGTTATCGCCGCTCTCGGACAGGTCTTCTTCTCCCTAAGTCTTGGTATGGGCTGTATGGTCACTTACGGAAGTTACCTCAGCAAAGACTCAGACATTGAAAAAGATGCGCTGCTGATTCCAAGCCTTGACTCACTGGTCGCGATCATGGCAGGATTTGCAATCCTTCCAGCAGTGTTCGCCTTCGGATTCGAACCGTCACAGGGACCTGGACTAATGTTCATCACACTGCCTTCAGTATTTGATAATATGCCGCTGGGCATGCTTTTCTCAGTCATATTCTTTGTACTGGTTTTCTTTGCAGCAATATCCTCTTCCATCTCACTTATGGAAGTTACCGTTGCATTTGGTATCGACAGACTGAAGTGGAGCAGAACAACATCGGTTATCGTCTTTACTGTAGTCATGTTCGTTATCGGTATCGGCGCTTCACTGTCCATGGGTGCATGGAGCGGTTTCCTTATTCCTTGGATCGATGGAAACAGCTATGGCATATTCGACTTCCTGGATGTTATCACATCCTACTACCTGCTTCCACTTGGCGGACTGCTTAGTGCCATCTTCATCGGATTTGTATGGGGTGTACCTAACGCAGTTAAGGAAATCAGAATCGGAAGCAAGTTCAGATCCGAAAAGATCTGGTCTGTGCTCATCAAGTTCGTTGTTCCAGTCCTTGTATTCATCATCCTTCTAAGCACAACAGGACTGCTGGACAAAATCATAGGATAGCACACAGACATATCGCTAAAATTTTAATCACATAAGTAAAGACCAGAAATCAGCGTTTTGATTTCTGGTCTTCTTTTATTGACTAGTTTTTAAGAAATGCTTCGTAGCCTTTCTTGGTCTCATAGACATCGGCTTTACTGACCACTTCCCATGGTGCATGCATATTAAGCACTGCCACTCCGCAGTCGATGACTTCCATACCGTAAAGAGCAAGGATGTAAGCGATGGTCCCACCGCCGCCGACATCGACTTTGCCAAGCTCAGCTGTCTGGTAGCTGACTTTGTTCTCATCCAGGATTCTTCTAAGGTCAGCCATGTATTCGGGATTGGCATCGTTTGATCCGGATTTTCCGCCTGAACCGGTAAACTTGTTGAATACCATACCTTTCGCAAGATATGCGGCATTCTTCTTTTCAAAAGAAGAGGCGTAAGTAGGGTCATATGCTGCACTGACGTCTGAAGAAAGCATTCTGGAATTGGCCAGAGCTCTTCTTAAAGTCAGTTCACTGTATTCACCCATGGCTTCAAGAAGTTCCGCAAAGGTGTTCTCGAAGAACTTGGAACGCATTCCTGTAGCCCCTACACTGCCTATCTCCTCTTTATCCACAAGAAGAGTACAAGCAGTCCTTCTGACTTCATTGAACTCCAGGTGAGCTGCCAGAGAT
>DAMDIS010000010.1:11013-16613 GCA_032100885.1 Proteiniclasticum sp. | reverse complement strand
GGCACATACACGGTCATCATGACCATAAGCCATGATCATGCTTCGATCAAGTCCCGCTTCTCTTGCTCGACCTGCCGGTACGACCTCAAGCTCGGCTGAAATGAAATCTTCTTCTTCGATATCGTAGGATTCTTTTAGAAGCTTCAGTATCCCCTTCTTTACTGAATCCTTTTCTTCACCTTTCACAGGTTTATTTCCAATGATGATATTAAGATCATCACCCTCAATGACCTTATTGGCTTTCTTCTCCATCTGTTCTCTGGACAGATGGATGAGAAGATCTGAGATGAACACTACAGGATCTTTCTCATCTTCTCCGATGACCACATCAACGATGCTGCCGTCTTTTCTGACGACTACTCCGTGTATGGCCAGGGGAATGGTCACCCACTGATACTTCTTGATCCCGCCATAATAATGGGTATCCAGATACGCAAGATCGGTATCCTCATAAAGCGGATCCTGCTTGACGTCAAGTCTTGGTGAATCCACATGGGCGCCGAGAATGTTCATGCCCTTTTCTATGGGCTCTTCGCCGATCAAAAATAAGGCGATTGCTTTTTTCATAAGTGTAGCGTAGACTTTGTCTCCAGGTTTCAGCTTTGTCCCGTTTCTGATGATTTCCTGGATATCCACATAACCTGCTTTTTCAGCCATTTCCTGTGATGTTCTGACAACCTCACGCTCTGTCTTTCCTGCATCAAGATAAGCCATATATTCTCTGCTGACTTTCTCAAGGCTCTCCAGTTCATTCTGATCATACTTGTTCCAGATGTTTTTTCTCTCCAATTGCATAGTCCCCTTTATCTGTTTAATATCACTATTTTCCATTATAACACAGGACTTTTCGTCACCTAGACCGGACCAGTACAGATTTCTCCACTATCCGTTCAGCAAATGATGTTCAAAAATAAACAACCCGGTGCGCAATGCACCGGGTAAATGGCTGAAAGACTTTTAAGGACGCTTATAGAAATTGGCCGATTTATCTATGGTCATCTCTCTTATGGTCGTGCTTATCGATCTTATCGTTAATTTTATCTGAAATATCATCTTTGGTATCATGATATTCATCTTTTATTTCAGCTTTCTTCTGCTGCATTTTCCCTTTCAGTTCCTGGGATTCATCATCTGTTACCTTACCTACAACTTCATTGGTCTTACCTTTGATTTTATCTTTTGTGTTTTCCATTTTATCTTTAAAGTCTGTCATTAATTATCCCTCCGATTCTGATTTTGGATTACATTCACTTTATGTGACTTTTACAGTTACATTAATCGTCTTTCATCCCTTGAGTACATGGTAACATCTTATGCCCCAATGTATCTACAAAATAGCGGGGAATTAACTGATAATTCAATGTCCATTTACTTCTGACATAGATTCCTCATTATTGTGCTTTTTATCCATTTCCGTGAGAACATCGAGAATACTCTTCGTAACTTCATCAATTCCTTTTGTTCCGTCGACGGATACGAGGAGATTCTTCTTCCTGAAAAAACCGATCAGAGGCTTCGTGTATTCTTCGTAAACCTTCAGCCTTTCTTCTACAGCCTCATCATGATCATCCCTTCTCTGAGCAAGTTTATGACCGCATTTATTGCAGACTCCTTCTTCTTCTGGAGGATTGAATTTAATATGATAACTCGCTCCGCAGGAGGTGCATATTCTTCTGCCTTCCATTCGTTCTTTGATGTCTTCAAAAGGCACATCAATAAGAAGCGCGGCATCCAGAGCCTCACCCATATCTTCAATGATCTTGCAGAGGACTTCACCCTGATTGAGATTTCTCGGAAAACCGTCAAGGAGATATCCGTTTTTCGCATCTTCTTCCCTGATCCGGTTTCTGACTAGATCTATGGTAATTTCATCAGGTACGAGAGATCCCTTATCCAGATATTCCTTCGCTTTTTTTCCAAGCTCCGTTTCACCGGTGATGTTCTTCATGAAGATATCACCCGTAGAAATATGAGGTATGCCAAACCTTCTGGATATATGCCTTGCCTGTGTTCCCTTACCCGCTCCAGGTGGTCCAAGTAGTATCACTCTCATCTTAAATCCTCCTCTTATTCCGTATTCGGCTGAATTTTCAGACCATTTTATTTTAGCTTATCACGGTTTTCTCAATTATTCCAGATACATAATCATATGTGTCGAACTATATCTTCTGCTTATCCGTATTTCTGAAGAAAAGCGAGTATTCTTCGGTTCACTGCATCACTTTACTCAAATACACACCCATAGAATCTTTCTTTGTTTTCTAGTCTTTGAACCTGCTGATTCCTCAATGCTTCTTCATACCCTCTTCTCTATAGCATGAGCGCCTGAATACATGAAAGCTTTATACTTTTAAGCCGTGGCTATAATCAGCGTTCATTATCAGGGAGATTGACAGACAGTTAATAATGCTTAACCCCATTTCACTTTGGAACGCCCTTGTAACTCAATTCTCCAGGATACTTTTATCAGTTAATTTACAGTGAGAGCATAGGATTAGGATGTTCCATTTTGTATGATGAACTTAGTCGATAGCTGGTGAATAACAAGATATAGGGGTGAGATGATGATTGGCATTAAATTCAAAGATTTTATATATGTACAGATTCTCATGCTTGGACTATCTCTGGCCGGTGTTCTGGGAAAGCTTCTTTCCACCACACCCTTTCTTTCGGCAAGATTCTTTCTTTATTTATTCGGACTTAATGTACTTCATATGACCTATGCGATTTTCTGGCAGCAGCTCCTCAAAAGGCTTCCCCTCAGTCAGGCTTACATGAACAAAGCCATCGGCATCGTCTGGGGACTGATCCTCGGAGCAGTCATTTTTAAGGAAGTCATCACTCCCTTTATGATTGGAGGCTCAATCCTCATCATATACGGACTTATACTGGTGGTGAATCCTCATGCATGAAATCTCCATTTATGTCTATGTCGCGTCGGCATTTCTCGTCGCAGTTGCCCAGGTCCTCCTTAAAATCAGTGCAGACAGGGTGTATTCCACAAGAGTGAAGGAATATCTTAATCCCCTGGTTCTTTCCGGATACTTCCTTTTTACCATATCTCTTGTCGTCTCCATACTGGCTTACAGATACCTCCCCCTGTCCACCGCCAAGATGCTGGATTCCACAACCTATATTTTTGTCGCCGTACTGGGATACTTTCTCCTTAAAGAAAGACTGAAGCGCAAGCAGCTTTTAGGCATGTTCATCATGATTCTCGGTATTCTTGTATTTTCAATCTAGTTTTGTTGTATGACACTTACTGCATGATCAAAGAGAGAGATACGAGGTGTAAATATGAAATCAAAGGGTATGCTGCACTATGTATACTATGCATTAAGAGATCGGAACCTTTCAAGAGAAGACGTTTCAAAAATTCAGAAGGAAAGGCTGAAAGAGCTTGTAAGATTTGCCAGAGAAAACAGCCCCTATTACAAGAATCTGTACAAAGATCTGGGCAGTGATCCTGACCTTTCGGAGCTTCCTGTGACCACGAAACAGTCCCTCATGCAGTCCTTCAACAGCTGGCCGACAGACCCCAGCATAACACTGGAAACGGTAAATGAGTTTATGTCCACGAAGGACAATGTGGGCAGATACCTCTTCGATAAATGCTCGGTGAGCATGACTTCCGGCTCGACCGGAAGGCCCTGCGTCGTTCTTACGGACAAAGGCGCTTTCCATCTGACCATGGCACTTTATTTCATCCGTTCGTTCCCCTTCAAAGATCTCATCGGTCTGGGTCTTAAACGCGGAAAATATTTCGTCATTGCAAACGACGGTTTCAGCATGTCCTACAACTCCTACAGGAGTCAGATCCTCGCAACACCGCTGAACAGAATGAGATGCCAGTCCATAAGTGTGGATTCAAAAGAAGAGGACATCATCACTGCGATAAACCGCTTCAGACCGGCCATACTTTACGCCTATCCGACGACCATGGAACTTCTCCTTCCCCATATCAGAAGTAAAGCGGTCAAGGCGAAACCCGCAATCATGATTCTCGGCGGAGAGAAGTGTTCGGACAAGCTCCGAAAAGAACTCTCCACACTCATGAAAAGCTATGTATTCAATACCTACGGAACTTCAGAAGCAAGTCTCATCGCCCGAACCTGCAAACATGGTCATCTCCATCTGTTTGCAGACTGGGTAATCATAGAGCCGGTAGATAAGAATGATCAGCCTGTTCCTCCTGGAACTTCTTCTGATAAACTCCTCATCACCAATCTCAGCAACTTCACTCAGCCCTTCATCCGCTATGAAATCACCGACAGAGTGACGCTTCATGAGGAGACCTGCTCCTGCGGCAATCATATGCCCTATATCGAAGTGGAAGGGCGGACAGATGATATTCTGGAATTCGATCATCCGGGAGGACGAGTCAGAATTTCTCCAATTGTACTGACCGACCCAGCAGATAAGGAAGGCATCATAAGATATCAGGTCATACAGAAGGACTATGATCATCTGGAACTGAAACTCATGACGGAAAAAGGCTACAGCAAGGTAGAGCTCTTCAAAAAAATAGAAAGAGAGCTGCGCCTAATTCTTTCCAATATGGATGTATCAGAGATCACCATCACTCTGTCAGATGATCTGCCAAGGATCCATCCGGTAAGCGGAAAATACTCCATGGTGCTGAAGGATCTCCCAGCACAATAAAACAATCTTACCAAAAAAATCGAGACATCAGGAGGAAAGCCATATGGAATCTTTTGACCGTATCCGCTCACTTTCGGACTACATCAGCAATCTTCCTGAGGGTTCAGACAGAGAAATCTATTCCTCCATATTGAGAGAACATGACGATGAGATTTCCCTGCTCAGGATGCTTGAAGAAACCAGTCCATCAGACCAGAGGTACCATCTCTACAGGCACGTGATCTTCATTACATTTTCCAGGAAGAAAAGCTGCCTTCGTTTCGGCAGCCATTCTCTGGACATCGGTGTTACCTTTGTGGGGTTTCCCATGTCCATACCCCTATGCGGATATCTCTATCCCAAAAATCAGAACAGAACTTCTCTTCCAGAAATCGTCCGTTCCTTTGCACGTACTCAGAAAGGTACTGTTGTGGTACTGAACGCCGGCACAGATCTTCATAAGGGTCATCTTACTGAATCCGTCTTTGTTTTTGCGCATGATTTTAAGACTTTTGAAGAGTACATCAGTGCAACCCGTTCAAGCTATCACAAGAAAATCATACAGAGCCTGAAAAAGGGAAGCGGTCTTACTATGAGGCAGATCGAACCATCCGAGTTCAGCCAGGAGCACTATGATCTCTATTTGAGCGTGCATGAAAGGATGAAGCAGAGGCTCATCACCATGCCTCTCGAATTCTTCAGAAAGTGTCCTGGTGTGATTGTCGAGATCAGAGATGACAGACAGCTTCTTGCATTTGTTCAGATGAAGGAAGTTTCAGGGGTGCTTTATTTCATTCTCGGAGGTTTCCGGAAAAATGAAGAGGAGTATCCTTTCCCGCCAACCTTAAGCCATATCGACCTCTACTACAATATGCTTCTTCTAGTCATAAGATACGGCATTGAGCATAACTACAGAAGAATTGTCCTTGGGCAGACTGCAGCCGAGTCTAAAAGCAAGC
>DAMDIS010000010.1:5094-11003 GCA_032100885.1 Proteiniclasticum sp. | reverse complement strand
CTCGGCGCACACGAGGAGCTCGCATATCTTTACGTCACCTCTTCCAATCCGTTTGTGAGAGGCTTCCTCAGCCTTTTCCCGGATCTGTATTCTTTTGCACCTTATGGGGTTCAGCATAATGTCTTCAAGGAGATGAAAAAGACAGAAGACAAACTTCCTCAGGAAACCCCGGCATGAAAAGAACCTCTTATCTTCCCATGGATAAGAGGTTCTTTTCTAGACCACCTGTTCAAGTGCCATTTTTGTTTTTTTCGATTTATTCATCTGAAGCATGAACATGATGCCGATGATGGATACCCCTGTGAGATCTGTCAGCAGATTCGGATCGATGAGCATCAGTCCAGCTCCAGCAATGATGATTCTTTCCCATGGCTTCATGGAAGTAAACATAAATCCTTCCATGGCCACAGAGACACCGAAGATTCCGATGAGTGAGGTGATGACGATTCTTACGACTTCAATAAATGTGGTGTCGATGAGAAGCATGGCAGGATTGAAAGCAAAGATATAGGGAACGATAAATGCCGTTATGGCGAGCCTTGTGGCAAGCACCCCCGTCTTGAACGGATCCGATTTGGCTATGGCAGAACCTGCATAGGCTGCCAGTGCAACAGGTGGCGTGATGTCCGCCACAATCCCGAAGTAGAAGACAAACATATGCGCCGCGAGCATCGGTACACCCATGCTCATGACTATCGGTGCTGTAATGGTAGCCATAATGACATAGTTTGCTGTGGTGGGCACACCCATGCCCAGCACGATACAGCTGACCATCGTCAGGAACAGCGCAAGCAGCTTACTTGTACCGGCTACACTCATCAGAACATTGAGAAGGTCCTGTCCAAGTCCTGTCAAAGTGACTATACCGACGATGATTCCTGCAATGGCACATGCAATGGCTACACCCATGGTGTTTTTTGTTCCGTTGGCCAGAGCTTCAGTGAAGGTGGCTGGAGTAAGGCGTGTATCTTTGCTGAACATACTGACGACAATGGCAGTCAGTATGGCATAGATTGCGGAGTAGGCAGGCGTTCTGCCCATACTCATGAATGTGACAAGGGTCACGATGGGCAGGAACAGATAGCCTCTTTTAAAGAGAAGTTTCCAGAAATTCGGAATGCTCTCTTTTGGCAGACCCTTCAGTCCAAGCTTCTTTGCTTCAAGATGAATCATCATAAAGATTCCTGAGAAGTAGAGAAGCGCTGGAAGAATCGCGGTCATGGCTACGGTGGCATAAGGCGTATCGGTCATTTCCGCCATGAGGAATGCTGCAGCGCCCATGATCGGCGGCATGATCTGTCCCCCGGTGGAAGCTGCGGCTTCAACTGCGGCGGCAAACTCCGGCTTGTAACCTGTCTGCTTCATGATCGGAATGGTCACGCTTCCGCTGCCTACGGTGTTGGCAACCGAACTTCCTGAATACATTCCTTCAAGAGCGCTGGAGATGACTGCGACCTTTGCAGGTCCACCTGAAGCACCGCCTGCAATGGAGTTTGCCATATCGATGAAGAAGGTTCCGATTCCTGTTTTCTCCAGGAAAGAGCCCAGTATGATGAACAGTACGATGAATGTTGCCGCCACACCTAGTGGCGTTCCGATGATGCCGTCAGTGGTGTAGAACAGCTGATGGATGATTCTTTTTATGGAATGTCCCGAATAGAACGCATAGACGAGAAAGCCTCCGGCAACAACAAGTATGGGATAGCCCACCACTCTTCTGCACAGCTCAATAAGAGCAAGGGTCCCGATGATGCCCATTGCGATTTCCAGGGTGCCGATGTTTACCGCTTTTGCCACGATGGATTCGAAGTTGAACACATAGTAAAAGTATGCCCCTGAACCGATGAAACCCAAAGCCAGGTCATACCATGGCAGGTGGTTGACTCTCTTTGCATGGTCTTTCTTTATTGGATAGAGAATAAACCCGATGAAGATGAGGAGTCCCAGAAAAGAGGACCTTCTGATCTGTTCCGGTGGTGTGGCAATAAGAGTCATCCAGAAAACATAGAGTGCAAAGGACACAAGGAGGCCTGTCATCATATGTTTATAAGTCCCGGTGAATTGCCTGACATTGGATTCACGGTCAAATTCAGCCATGAGTTCTTCTACTTTTACATTGTCCTTCGTTAAAATATCCATTTCTTTCTTTCTCTTCATTTCTTCATCCCCATTTTCTTCACATCATCTTAGTCATCTCACCCGTAATATGACAGAGGTATTTCTGCCGCAGAGCTGTCTAAGACTGATTTTATTTTCGCCGACTGTCAGAATATGATCGCTCACCGTACCCACGATGAGATTAAGCTTTTTATAGGACTGACTGAAACCTGATATGATCATATTCCCGTCTTCATCATAGGACAGCTTCTCGCCCTCACGGAGCTCAGTCTGAACACCTGCACCAAAGGAGCTGTAAATGGTGCGATAGGCTCTGAATCCGCTCTTCATCACCATAAATTCATCCACCACTGGAGTCTGATTCACAGAGTGGATGAATTCAAGTGAAAAAACATCTTTTTCTTTCATATGCCAGCTTCCATAAACTTCTCCTGTATCGGCATCCACGATAACCAGGTTTTTGTCCTGCCACAGGAAAAGAAGTATGGTTCCCAGAAGTACGAGTACCACCAGGAGAAGCCTGCTTCTGCTTTTCATCTTAATCTATAGCTCCGACTTCACGGAAATACTTTTCAGCTCCACTATGGAATGGAATGGATATTCCCTCTACAGCATATGCAAGGTCAAGTTCCTTTCCTTTAGCATGAGCAGATTCGATGGCATCTTTGTTGTCAAACAGTGCCTTGGTCATGTTATATACAGTATCCTCATCCAGGTCGTTGCTGACGATGAATGTGGCTTTTACTGCCAGTGTCCTGATGTCTTCTTCAACACCTGTATATGTTCCTCCAGGGATATCATAGACAGTATAGAACGGATAGCTTGACATGAGCTCTTCAGCTTTGTCGTCCTCTATACCAAGAATCAGGATGTCCTGACTTGTTACAAGGTCCATTATTGCTGTAGTCGGCGCACCTGCTGTCGCAAAGAAAGCATCGATCTTGCCGTCCTTGTAGGCATCCGCTGATGCAGCGAAGCTCAGATTCTGTTTGTTGATGTCATCGAAGGTGATGCCATAGGCTTCCAGGATCTGCTTGGCATTGAATTCAACACCGCTTCCTGCATCGCCCACAGATACATTCTTTCCCTTGAGATCAGCAATACTTGTGATACCAGATGAAGGATTCGCAACAATCTGAACCACTTCTGCATACACTGCAGCCATGGCCGAGAAGCTTGTCACTGCTCCATCGTTTTGGAAGAGATCGGTGCCGTTATAGGCATAATCCATGACATCGTTCTGCACGATGGCCATGTCCACTTCACCCGCATCGATGAGCTGGATATTGGCTTTGGACGCTCCTGTGGACTGAATATTGAAGGCTATGTCAGCCTTTTCTCCGATGATCTGTCCGATGGCAGTACCAAAGGAGTAGTATGTTCCCGTATTTCCTCCGGTGGCAAGTTTCACTGTACTTCCCTTGTCTCCACAGGCAGCCAGGATCATTGTGCTGGATAAGAGCAGTCCCATAAGTTTTACCATTCTCTTTTTCATATTGCTTCCTCCTACATCATTCACTGAATAATTATAAGTTGAATTGTATATGACGGAGAAACATGTGTCAATAGGATTTCACCTGAAAATGAATAATTTAATTTTAAATCCTGCATTTTCTTTATTTAATTAAGTTATCGTTCATTTAATATCATATTTAATTTTCTTTAAACCCATTGATATTGCTGTAAAATCTAAATGATTCAATAAAATGTGTTGTATTGTGATATGAATTTTTTAATATACAATCCTTCATTTATCATTTCTGCTGCAATAAACCGTTTCCAGAATCAGTAAAGCCGGGCATAACGCCCGGCTTTTATACAACCTGATATTCGGTTTATTTTCAGAGTATATCGAGTATATCCATAAGTCTTCTTACTTCGTACGTCGGATTCACGGATGTATGGTTTTCTTTGCCACCAGGATTGAACCAGCAGGTATCCATTCCATAGTCTTCTCCACCTTTAATGTCAGATGTCAGACTGTCTCCAATCATAAGGACATTTCGTGCATCAGTATGTCCCAGCTTATCCAGAGTGTACTGAAAGATCTGGGGACTGGGCTTGGATATACCGATTTCCTCAGAGATGACGACTTCCTGAAAATAGTCCGCAAGAGGCGCATTTCTGATTCTTCTTGTCTGAACCTGTGTCAGACCGTTAGTTATGATGGCCATCTTGTATTTCCCCTGAAGTTTTTCCATCAGCTTCTCAGCCTCGGGAAAGACAAAGGATGCATAGGAGAGATGGTGCATATACCTCATGGCAAACTCTTCCGGATGAAAAGTCATCCCGAGGGCTTCTCTTAGTCTTCTGAACCGTTCAACCTTCAGCTCTTTCTGAGTGATTTCACCCATTTCGAACTCTTTCCATATGCGTGTATTGATGTCATGATACGTCTTCAGATGAATACTTTCTTCGTAGACTTTTTCATATTCCGTCATGGTCTTCATGAATGCATGGGTTTCCGATTTTTTGAAGTCAAACAGGGTATCATCGGCATCAAAGAGCACTACTTTATATTTCATCGTATACTACCTTTCTTCACTTATTTTCTGGTCTTCTCTGTCTAAAATTATAGCAAATAATCTGCTGTTTATCATGTTTCATATGAAAAGCCGGAAAAAGGATCCTGTCCTCTTTCCGGCTTTTTCCGTCAGATGTCTATTTAGTACGCGCTCTTCTACAGATACTGACCATAAGTCTTGTGAAGATCAGTGATCTCATTAAGGTATTCATAGTATTCCGCATCAGAAAGAGTTTTTCCTTCCAGTTCACTCAGCTTTCTGAAATACAGCGGCGCCTTTTCCTTATCCATCATAAACTCGCTGGCAATGAAAGCAAGCTCTATCAGATCTATATTCTCACCATGCTTCTCTATGAGGTTTTCTACAATACTGAGCGAAGAGCGGAATGCATTCAGCTGATAATAGGCATTGGCCAGTCCAAGACCTGCATCATAGGTTCTGTCCAGCTTCAAAGCACCATTGTAGAAGATAACAGCATTTCTGTAGTCGCCTTCATCATAGAAATACTGAGCTTTCTCCATATAGTTTTCATAGCTTTCAGATCCATCTTCAACCTGCGGAAGTGCATCAGAAAGATTCTTTCTGATCTGGAACGGGACAAAACCGCCGTTGTAATCTTCGATGAACTGTTCTACTCTAGGAATGAATTCTTTTCTTCCATATTCGGATTTTGCATACCAGATATTGGACTTCGATGCGCCTTTCTGAGGTGCTGATGATTTAGAACGCTTAATGGCAAAGCTGCGCTTCTCTTCGGGAAGCAGATAGCAGTCTTTGGCATCAGCCATGAAATTGAAGTGAATATACTCTTCTTCATAAAGAGGCAGGCTGACCATCTCTCTGTATACGGTGGCATTTCTGTACCAGCCGACAATCCTTGCTTCCTCATCATTTATGGCCGCGCACCAGATGACGGTTACACCCTCAAGGGACTTGGCTCCCTGAGCGACACTTCTGAAATGCTTGTCCAGTAGAATGCTTCCGCCTGTTCGGACATATCCGTAGCACTTTCCGTTAAAATCTCTAAAATTATCCTTTTCAAAAACATCAGAAGGATCTTTGATCAGGACACCGCCGTTCTTAGGTCTGTCCTCTTCAGTCAGTCCGTTATAATATTTCATCCAGCTGATATTGCAAAAAATATAATCCATCTTATCTCCTTATCTCTTCCTATACTCTATTTATTACTGTTCTCTATTTTAACACAAAGGATTCTCAACATGTATCGTCTACAGAAATATAGTTATTATCCTTAAGTTAATCGAT
>DAMDIS010000010.1:0-5084 GCA_032100885.1 Proteiniclasticum sp. | reverse complement strand
GTTCAGTCTGAAGCTGTTGCTGAGGATTACCCCTGATACATCATGATCAAACATGACAGACAGAAACTCCAGCTCGTCCCGCTCCTTGTTAAATGCCATTCTGATTTCATAGGCTTTGATGTCCCAGCTTCTGACAAGGTCTGGATCGAGATTCAGCAGACTGATGAGCATGCTCTTTATCTCATCAATGGTGAAAAAGTCAGTGGTATAGTACTCAACGACTTCCTCATCTTTGCCCTTATCCAGTATATAGACAAATTTCAGAAGGTCGATTATGTTCATCTCCGTATTCATCTCTCCAAAAACAGCCGGATTGAACGCATCCTCCTGAAGGACAGGCATTCCTTCCTGCCAGGGAAGAAAGGCCAGGTTGTATTTATGATATACCTTCTCTCCTTCGGTATAGATATCCACAATTTTCTGATTGCCCAGTGCAGGCATATTTACACTCACTTCAGTATAGGACACTCTTGGCAAAATGGTCAGGCGGGTGTCACCGCTGATGCCGAGTGAACCTTCTCCCACCCCCATATTGCTCTCAAAACTGAGGTCCATGGAAGAAGCGCTGCGTAGTGCGGAGTAGCTTTTCACAGCAAGGCTGTAGCGATTGTCCGTAAAATAGATTACAAGCAGTGCAGCGACAAGAAGAAGCAGGATTACGCCAGCAAATTGCAAGATTCGTTTACCCATGACTATACCCCTTTCCGGCATTGTTCTTTAAAATCAATGTATCACATGGAATCTAATGTTTTGTGAATATAGTCTTAACTTTTCTGCTGTAGTCACTATCCTCAGAAAATGAAATACCCAGATGCTATGCACCTGGGTAAAGTCATTACGATCTATTTCACTTTCAGGTTGATGACTTCCTTGTTTTCGAAAGAAGCTCTGATTGCTGCGACGATGTTTCCATGACTGTCGTTCAGACTCATGGTAGCGGATGATGTTACATCTGCCAGCATTGCCTTGTCTTCGTCACTAAGCGCATCATACTTTGCCTTATCTTCAGCATCTTCTGCTCCGTCTTTAAGAGGTCTTCCATTTCTGTCGGAAGTGTATTTTTCAAACCAGTCTTCGATTTCATCAACAGTCTTTCCGATGAAGAACTCTTCATAAGCGTCCATCTGTTCCTGCCAGGTGCTCATGCCCATCTTGTAATCTTCGCCTCTGGTACGCTTGGTTACCCAGCTTTCAATTTCGCTGAAGAAGTTCTCTTCTGTATCTTCTGTTGTGCTGTCTACCTTCTCATCATGATCTGAATCGAAGTTGTATCCACCCTGTCCAGGGAATCCGCTGAAGTGAGGCATTCCGTCACCATCATAGTTAGGTGTTGCCACTTCAAGCTGGTCAACATGTATGGCTGCAATCTTGCCGTCTGCATCAAACATTGTATGTGCAAATACCTGATTGAAGCTGTATACCTGTACGTCCTTGTCATCTTTTCCAGGACCTACTCTTGGCATGAAGGTTGCACCGAATCCGGCAGATTCAGCTTCTGTGATCTCAAGACCTTCTCTGTTTTCAAATGCGTTACGGATTGCCTGTACGATATTTCCATGAGAGTCATTTAAGCTCATGGTTGCTTCAGATGTAATGTCTGCAAGCATAGCCTTGTCTTCATCACTGAGTGCATCATACTTTGCTTTGTCTTCTGCATCTTCTGCGCCATCCTTTAAAGGACGTCCGTTTCTGTCAGAGGTGTATTTTTCGAACCAGTCTTCAATTTCATCGACTGTCTTTCCGACAAATGCTTCTTCATAGGCATCCATCTGTTCTGCCCATGTGCTCATGCCCATCTTATAGTCATCGCCTCTGCCGCGCTTGGTTTCCCAGCTTTCAATTTCGCTGATGTAATTTTCTTCTGTGTCTTCTGTTACACTGTCAACTTTTTCGTCATGGTCTGAGTCGAAGTTGTATCCGCCCTGACCAGGGAAACCGCTGAAATGTGGCATTCCATCACCGTCATAATTCGGTGTAGCCACTTCTACCTGATCTACATGAAGACGAAGGATTTTGCCGTCTCCGTCGAACAGAACACTGGCAAGAACTTCATTGAAGCTCCAGACCTGTGTTTCTTTGTCATCTGCTCCAGGACCCTTTCTGCCTAGAGTGGAAACGCCAAAACCAAAAGCAACATCTGAACCTTCAACGTTTCCTGGATCAGTGTCCTTGACGATCGGCCATGGATTGGTATCTGGATCCATCGCATTCTTTACAGCATAGATGATACCTTTGCTGGTTACTGTAGCACCGGCAATGACATCAACATCAGCAGAGTTTGCTTCGACGATCTTTGCTGGAAGCTCTTCAAGAGCAGGTGTTCCGACTCCGTCGGTTTCATCTGGACCTTCAGCGACAACTTCAACAATCTTGTCTCCGTCCATGGTGACTTTTACCGAAATTTCCCCGCCATAGCCTTTTCCGGTACCTTCCAGTGTTTCCCCGGCTTCGCCTGGTGTTTCTGCTGGTGTTTCCGCTGGTGTGTCAGGTTCATCAGTTCCGCATGCTGCAAGACCGATTACCATAGTAGCGGACAGTAAGAGTGATAAAATCTTTTTCATGTTTTCCCCTCCGTTTAATTATGATTTCCCTAGATCCCATATGATGAGATTGTTTGATATTTCACTAACATAATACAATGAAAACGATGCGTTTGCAATAGGGTCTGTTCAATTTTTGAGCACTTATGAACAGATTCGATTAAGATTACCTTAGCATAATGCTAATTACTTATCATACCAACAACACACAGCTGCATAATATAGGAATATCATCTGAAATATATCGAAAAAAATATAAAGAGATAAAAACCTCCCGGTTCTTATCTCTTTACCGCTTTGCTTAAACTCTTTCTGCTGCCGGTTCATCCGCCGGCGGAGAAGCTGGTGGTGTTACAACTTTCGGCTTCGCCTTGGTTTTCCATGCATGCATGGCCAGTGAAACCGCGATGACACCATAGGCGACAAAAACTCTGAAGTACTCGCCAAGCTGAGCATTGTTGAACAGCTCCTTACCCGCCTGGGGTGCAACGATGAATAATGTATGGAACAGGATAACACCGAGAATCGCCTGCTTGTTTGTCGCTTTCTGAACTGAAGCTCCGCCTACAAGAAGAGCTGCGATGGCAAACTGACCGACCTGTGTATGTGCACCATAGGTTGAGAAGGTACCGATATTCTGAAGATAGATCAGCTGCCCCCAGCAGGCAAGAACAGTGGAGATGATCATGCAATGATTCTTGTCCTGTCTACGTTGATACCGGCGGCATTTGCCACGACTCTGCTCTGTCCGACGGTACGCATATTCTGTCCGAGTCTCGTTCTTAAAAAAGCATATTATTGAAGATGCAAAGGACAACGATGGCAAAATAGGTGGTGACTGGAATATCTTCTTGACGGAAAATATTCAATTACACGAAAAAATCCCCTTCTGCTGTACAATGAGCAGAAGGGGATAACCAGCTAGAACTCTTCTTTCAGACTTCTGATGAATAAGGCATCCAGAGTCTCTTTCGGATCTTTTTTCTCAAAGAGCACATCATAGACTGCTCTGCAGATGGGCAGATCCACACCGCAGCTCTCCGCAATCTTCATGATTGCCGCTACCGTATAGTAGCCTTCAGCAAGTTCGGCGTAGGATTCTCCTTTGACGAATGTTTCTCCGAACTTCCTGTTGTGGCTGAAGCTGGAAAACACTGTAGCCTCATAGTCGCCCAGGTGGCACAGTCCGTAAGCGGACAGAACGCTTCCGCCCATGGCTTCGATGAGTCTTGATATTTCCCTTGTCCCCCTGGACATCAGCGCACCCTTCAATGAGGAAAGCTTAAGACCATCCAGCATACCTGCGGCAATGCCGATGATGTTCTTGGTTGCACCGCCGATCTCGTTTCCGATCAGGTCATTTCCGTAATAAAAGCGGATAAGATCGGATGAAAAGGAATCAATAAGCTTATCCTTCACTTCTTCGCTTTTCGAATCGATGACCATACAGTTGGGGATGCCTCTATAGAATTCCTGAACATGTCCAGGGCCCAGCCACACGGCAACTTCTGAGGATTCATGAATAAATTCCTCCATGACTTCAGACAGTCTTTTTCCTGAGGAGATTTCCATACCTTTCATGCACAGCACAAAAATCCTGTTTTCCACCTCAAACTCTGCAATTTCCTGCATGAGCGCTCTCAGCCCCTGAGAGTTTACCGAAATGATGATTACCTCGGCATCCAGCGTATTTTCAAGCTCCGTTTCCAGTTTTATCGTTTCGGGGAGCGTAATGAGTCCATTGGTTCTTGTTTCCTTGAACCGGCTCATATTCTTTGACGTTTCTCTTCCATATAATGATATCTGATGACCTTTCCGGTCCAGATACCACGCAATAAAAGAACCCCATCTTCCGCACCCAATTACACTTATCTTCATCTTTTCTCTCCAATCTCTTAAATGAATTTTGCAATCTGGTGGACAATGCGTGTCCACTTTCTATTTTAAGGCATCTTCTACTCTAACAGCAAAGGAATAGGATAAGCTTCACTATTTTTTAAGGTCATTAAAATGGACGTCTCCATTTAAGGAAACGTCCCGTTTTTATCATTTACCTGTCTATGACTATGGAATAGTAGTCGGTATCCAGAATCATCGCCGAGTAGTAGAACTGACGCTCAATCTCATCGGAAATTCTCTTTCGGTAAGTATCGATTTCTTCCTGAGTCATTGTTACGCCTTCATTCAAGGTGAATGTCTTCGTATTGGAATTGTATCTGCCTTTGTCCGTAATGAAGCTTCTGTTGTTGAAGATCACCAGCGGATCGTTGTCAGAGAACATATCCACACCCATGAGCAGACGTGAGTCGAACTCGATGTCCATAAGGTTTGAGATCGTCGGGATGATATCCAGACTGGAGACCGGTCTGTCTATGGTTTCCGGCTCCATTCCCTTTGCATATAATATGAAGCTCGATTTGTAGAGTTCGAAGTTTGATTCCACAGGATGTCCTGCAAGATCTTCGATTTCATTCATTTCAAGGCCATATGGATAATGATCGGCACTCAAGGCAATAAGGGTCTTGTCCGCCACACCGGCTTCTT
>DAMDIS010000009.1:29848-35837 GCA_032100885.1 Proteiniclasticum sp. | reverse complement strand
AAGTTCACTTTGTTTTTTACCTATATTCTGTTTAATTTTCAAAGAACTGTGTTTTCTTTCTTGTCACTTGTCTCAAGCGACTTGTCTATAATATCATGCCAGGAATTGTCGGTGTTTATACACAATTCATTCTAGGTAAAATAACTCTCTGATTCTAAATATTACTCGTTTGTTCTCGTTATACCTCATTATGATACACACGGTGTTGTTTCCGGAACAATGCATGTATTTATAATGATATCACCCTGCTAAAGCACTAGATTGTCGAACTATATTGATGTAATTCTATTTATCATTCGTAAAGGAATCAAAATGACTGATTTTGAGCGCAAAAAAAGAGAACCCTTAAAGGATTCTCTTCTTTATAATGCTTAATCTAATTCTTCTTCATTTTCATCTGTGTCTTCTTCATCCATAGAATCCACGAATTCTTCATCATCAAACTCCGTATCATCCAGCTCAAGCTCCAGATCGTCGTTAAATTCAGTATCAATCACATCGCTTAATTCCTTCTCGATGAGCTGATCGCTGTCTATTTCTTCGACTTCAGGTCCAATGTCCTCTCTTGCCGCTATGATTTTGGCCAGCGAAACAACTTTGGAATCACTTGATGTCTTCATGAGTTTTACACCCATGGCGTTTCTTGAAGTTACCGAGATTTCATGTACGTTGATTCTGATGGCGACACCATCCGAATTGACAAGAAGCAGCTCATCATCATCGCTGCAAGATCTTGCACCGATAACTGAACCCGTCTTGTTGTTGACCCTGTAGGCAATAAGTCCCTTACCGCCTCTATTCTGTATCTTATACTGCTCGGTAGGTGTTCTCTTACCCAGACCATTTTCCGAAACCACAAGAATATCTTCACCCTGAACTGCGATATCAAAGGACACGCAGATATCTCCGCTTCTTAGGGATATGCCCTTTACTCCTGTAGCGGTTCTACCCATTGGTCGGATGTCCTGTTCATTGAACTTGATTGCATAACCATCTTTTGTTACCAGCATGAGATCTGCATCTCCGCGGGTTGAGATTAAGCGCAATCAGTCCATTCTTTCGGATGTTGGTGAAATCATGAAGCGTTGTCTTCTTGATGATACCATGGGTCGTTGCAAATACCAGATAGCCGTCTTTCTCCATATCACTTATGGAAATGACTGCCTGGATATTTTCATCCTGGTCCAGTGGAACCAGATTGACCAGATTGATTCCCTTTGAAGTCCTTCCGGATTCAGGAATTTCATAGGCCTTCAGTTTATAAACCTTACCCTTTGAGGTAAAGAACAGAAGATTCTTATGTGTTGAAGTGACAAAGACTCTGTTTACCACATCATCTTCCTTTGTAGTCATCGCCTGTACACCTCTTCCTCCTCTTTTCTGGGCGGAATAGGTCGTAGCGGAGATTCTCTTGATATATCCGTCTTCAGTAAGCGTGATGACGACGTCTTCTTCGTTGATGAGGTCTTCATAGTCCACTTCGTATTCGCTCTTTTCAATAACGGTTCTTCTTTCATCTCCGTACTTGTCTCTGATTTCAATCAGCTCGTCTCTGATGACAGAAAGAAGTTTGACCTCGTCGCTGATGATGCTTTCCAGATAGGAAATCAGTTCCATGAGCGCGTTATACTCATCTTCGATTTTGTCTCTTTCAAGACCAGTCAGTCTTCTCAGTCTCATATCGAGGATAGCGACTGCCTGCTTATCGGATAGACCAAACCTTGTGATCAGCTCTTCCTTCGCTATATCGGTAGTCTTGGAATTTCTCAGTACCTTGATGACTTCATCGATATTATCCAGGGCAATTCTCAATCCTTCGAGGATATGGGCTCTGTCCTTGGCTTTATTCATCTCGAAGATACTTCTTCTTGTGAGCACTTCTTTCTGGAAAGTGATGTAGTGGGAAAGGATTTCCTTAAGATTCAACACCTTAGGTGCATTGTCCACCAGGGCAAGCATAATCACACCAAAGGTATCCTGTACTTTTGTTCTCTTATATAAGTAGTTGAGAATAACATGAGCATTGGCATCACGTTTAAGTTCGATGACAATTCTCATACCGTCTCTGTCGGATTCATCACGCAGGTCGGAAATTCCGATGAGTTTCTTGTCTCTGACGTGATCCGCTATGTTCTCTATAAGCTTTGCTTTGTTGACCATATATGGCAGCTCATCAATGATGATTCTCTGTCTGCCGCCTACTTCTTCAATTCTGCTCTTTGCACGGACGATGATTTTACCACGCCCGGTTTCGAACGCTTCTCTTATTCCGGATACACCCATGATGGTACCACCTGTCGGGAAATCAGGTCCTTTAATAAACTGCATCAGTTCAAGTACTGAAGCATCTTCATTCTCCATGAGATAGACTGCACCGTTTATGATTTCTGTAAGATTATGAGGTGGAATGTTTGTGGCCATACCAACAGCGATACCTGAAGAACCGTTGACCAGAAGATTCGGGAATCTTGATGGAAGTACCGTCGGTTCCTTCTCTTCTCCATCGAAGTTCGGTGTGAAGTCTACAGTATCCTTGTTGATGTCTCTGAGCATTTCGCCCGAGATCTTGGCAAGTCTTGCCTCTGTATATCTCATGGCCGCCGCTCCGTCTCCGTCTACTGATCCGAAGTTACCGTGTCCTTCGACAAGAAGATACCTTGTTGAGAAATCCTGCGCCAGTCTGACCAGAGCATCGTATACGGAAGAATCACCATGTGGATGGTACTTACCCAGTACGTCACCGACGATTCTTGCACATTTTCTGTATCCTTTTTCATTGTAAATACCCAGTTCATGCATGGAGAACAGTATTCTTCTGTGTACGGGTTTCAGACCGTCTCTGACATCTGGGAGTGCACGCCCGACAATTACACTCATGGCGTAATTGATATAACTGGTTTTCATTTCTTTTCTTAAATCTATTGGTAAAACTTTACCTTCATTGTTGTTCAATTATTCGAACCTCCTATATGTCTAGATTGTCTACATACTTAGCATTTTTCTCGATAAATACTCTTCTGGGTTCGACTTTATCGCCCATAAGGATCGTGAAAATCTCATCAGCCGCTTTGGCATCTTCAATATCGGCTCTAAGCAGGATTCTGTTTTCAGGGTCCATTGTTGTTTCCCATAGCTGCTCAGCATTCATTTCTCCAAGACCTTTATATCTCTGTAGCTGAATAGAGCTGTCCTTGCCGCCCAGACGTTCAACGATTTCTTCCATTTCTCTGTCAGAATACGCATATTCATGATTTTTGCCTTTTGTAACCTTGTAAAGCGGCGGCTGTGCAATATAGACATGCCCTCCTTCAATCAGTTCCTTCATGTATCTGTAGAAGAAAGTGAGAAGAAGCGTTCTGATATGCGCTCCGTCGACATCGGCGTCAGTCATGATGATGATACGTGAGTATCTCAGTTTGCTGGTGTCAAAGTCCTTGCCGATTCCAGCTCCGAATGCGGTGATCATGGATCTTATGGTATCTGATCCCAGCATCTTGTCCAGTCTTGCCTTCTCGACATTCATGATCTTACCTCTTAGCGGTAGGATCGCCTGGAACTGTCTGTTTCTACCCTGCTTGGCGGAACCACCCGCCGAGTCTCCCTCGACGATGTAGATTTCGGACTCAAGAGGATCCTTTGAAGCACAGTCAGAAAGCTTACCTGGAAGTGTCGTTCTCTCAAGAACGCTCTTTCGGGTCAGTTCTCTTGCTTTTCTTGCAGCTTCTCTGGCTCTTGCAGCCATGAGTGCCTTGTCGATGATGATTTTACCCATGGACGGATTTTCTTCAAGAAGAATCGATAGTGCACTGCCTACGATACCGTCAACAATACTTCTGACTTCAGCATTGCCAAGCTTTGTCTTAGTCTGTCCCTCAAACTGAGGGTCAGTGAGCTTGACGGAAATAACGGCAGTCAGACCTTCACGGATATCATCTCCTGAAAGGTTCTTGTCGCTTTCCTTGATATGACCGAATCTTTTTCCGTAATCGTTGACGACTCTTGTCAGTGCTCTCTTGAATCCGTCAAGATGAGTACCTCCTTCAAGTGTGTCGATATTATTGGCATAGGAAAAAAGATTCTCGCTGTAGCTGTCATTGAACTGAAGTCCGACTTCTACGATATAGTCATCCTTCATCTCATCGATGTACATGACATCTTTATGAAGCACTTCTTTATTTCTGTTCAGATACTCAACGAAAGACTTGATACCACCTTCATAGTAGAAAGACTCTTCTTTGACTTCTCCGTTTTCGTCTTCTCTTTCATCGCTGATTGAGATTCTCAGACCCTTGTTCAGGAAGGCAAGTTCTCTTAATCTTTCTGAGAGGATTTCAAAATCAAATTCAACTTCGTCAAATATTGTGGCATCCGGTTTGAAAGTGGTCTTGGTACCTGTGTGTTCGGAGACACCAGTTTCAACCAGACCGCCGACGGGATTACCATAGGAAAATTCCTGTCTGTATACCTTGTTGTTTCTTCTGATCTCAACGCTGCAGGTTTCAGACAGAGCATTAACCACTGAAGCTCCAACTCCGTGAAGACCACCGGAAACCTTGTATCCTCCACCGCCGAATTTACCTCCAGCATGGAGAACGGTCATGATGACTTCTACTGTGGATTTGCCAAGTTTCTCGTTCATACCGATAGGCATTCCTCGTCCGTCATCCACCACTGTGACTGAATTATCCTTATGGATATATACCTCAATATGTGAACAGTATCCTGCAACTGCTTCATCTATGCTGTTATCTACGATTTCATATACAAGATGGTGTAGACCTCTTGCTGAAGTGGAACCGATGTACATTCCCGGTCTTTTTCTGACGGCTTCAAGACCTTCAAGTACCTGAATATTACTGTCCTCGTAACTTTCATCCACTCTGGTCTTTCTGTTTTCCTTGTTCCTGTCGAATATTTCCGGTACGGTTTCCTCTATTACAGGATCCTTTGTGTTATCCGTATTGTTTTCTACCATTTTATGGCCTCCCTTCTAGTCCTCAAATCTTAATTTCGTTCTTTTTGACAGAGTCTTTGAGGAAATGGGCGATAAATAGATTATCGATTTTTTCTCTATCTCTGCAATAATGATCGATTTTGGTTTCTCGTCTGTAATTCGTGTCACAAACCCGTCTTCTTCTGCTAATCGAAGAAACTGGCTGGTATCCGAACTATACATGGATGACTCCACATCAAATATTCCTATAACATCTTTCATGGGGACTACTACATTTTCGCCCAGGTGTAAAAACATTTAATCTCCTCCATCCACTATAGATCCATTCTGAACATTAAACAGCCTGTAACTGCCTGTAAGATACTCCTCAATATTTTCGACCCCTGTACAGGTTATTACAGTCTGGATATTCTCTATGGATTTTAGAATAAATTTCTTTCTGGATAAATCCAGCTCCGAAAGCACATCATCTAAAAGAAGGATGGGATATTCTCCCTTCACTTTTTTGATGATTTCAAGAGACGAGAACTTCATCGTCAGGACAGCTGTTCTCTGCTGGCCTTGAGAACCAAAATCTTTGGCATCCACGTCATTGATGAAAATCAGAAGATCATCCCGATGTATGCCTGCAGAAGTAGTGCCCCTATCTATATCGATTTCTCTTTTTCTTATGAGCTCGCTTTTCAGATTGTCTTTAAGATTTCCTTCAAGTGAAAATGAACTTTTATATACATATCTGATTTCTTCTTTCTGTGTGGTGATCTCCTGATGAATCGATCTGCCGTAAGAATTCAGCATACTGACATAATTCACACGCTGCCTGGCAATATAGCTGGCATGTTCGCTCAGTTTGATGTCATAGATATCCAGTACGTTCTTGTCTATCCTTCTGGACTTCAGTAAAGCGTTTCTTTCTGCCAGCACCTTATTATAGGCGACCAGAGCATTGTAATACTGCTTATCCAGCTGGCTGATTTCCATATCGAGAAATCTTCTTCTTATGCCTGGAGACTCCTTTACGATCTTGAGATCTTC
>DAMDIS010000009.1:25559-29838 GCA_032100885.1 Proteiniclasticum sp. | reverse complement strand
TCTATGGTCTTGTCCAGACGGTCTTTTTCGATGTAAATTCTGATCTGCGCACTTTTTTTATCCCACATGATCAGGTCCTTAACCTTGTTGGTCCGATGCGACCGACCGAAGGCGCAGTAATAGATCGACTCAAGTATATTGGTTTTTCCTTGAGCGTTTTCTCCCTGAAACACATTGACATCCTTGCCTAATTCAATATTCAGTTGATTGTAGTTTCTATAATTCATTAGACTGATGTTTCGTATTTTCATTAAAAATCTCCTACAAGACATTATACCACATAGAAGTTTAACCTTCTATGTGGTATAAGACTCAATACATATAGCTTTTTAATCGAAATGTTATTCAGCTACTGCTGTGAACACTTCACCGTTGAACTCCACTTTATCTCCAGGATAAATTTTCTTTCCACGTCTCAGTTCCACTTCATCGTTGACTTTGACAAGTCCTTCCAAAATATAAGCTTTGGCTTCTGATCCCAGTGAAACTACTCCAGCCCATTTTAAAAATGAATCCAGCTTGATGTACTCTGTTTTAATCTTGATTTCCATTATTTCCCCCTATCTGGCTAATCTTACCGGTAATACCATATATTTGCAGTTATCTGTAATGCTGTTTCTGATTATGGCAGGGCTTACACCTGAAGTCATTTCCAGAATGATCTCTTCTTCATCCATAACTTTAAGCGTATCCAGAAGATAGTTTGCATTGAATGCAATTTCTATAGAATCTCCATCCATGGAAACCGGTACTTCTTCTTTCACTTTACCAAACTGTGAGTTTGATGTGATGGTAGCCCTGTCGTTTTCGATATGAAGCTTGATCAGTCTTGAAGATCCGTCCTTTGCCATCAGAGAAGCTCTTTCGATACTCTGTGAAAGAAGTGCTCTCTTCACTTTGAACTGCAGCTTGTAATCTGTAGGAATAATCGACTCATATTTTATGAAGTTACCTGAAAGAAGTCTTGAAACAATTTTTGTGTTCTGGATTTCAAACAGGATATGGTTGTCATTAAAGCTGATATAAAGCATTTCATCTTTATCGCTGAGGATTTTTGAGACTTCATTCAGTGTCTTACCGGGAACCACCGACACATCTTCATTGAATTCAAGATATTCGCTTTTCATGGCGAGTCTGAAGCCGTCCAGTGCGACCATATTGAGAATCTTGTTCTTCACTTCGAACAGGACACCCATAAGAATTGGTCTTGATTCATCCTGGGCTACAGCAAAGGATGTGCTTCTGATGAGATTCTTGAATACATCTTCATTAATGGCTATTTTTTCCCTGTTGCCAATTTCAGGCAACATCGGAAACTCTTCTGCATTCAAATACAGAAGGTTGAATTCGGAGTTCTCGCAGGAAATCAGGATGGTGTTGTTTTCCATCGTAGCAAGTTCGATCATGGCATCTGGCAGTTTTCTTATGATATCTCCGAACAGCTTTGAATCAATTACGATTCTTCCCTCTTCCATAATGGTAGACGGAACTAGAGTCTCAATACTCAGATCAATATCAGATCCTCGCATGATCACTTCCTGATTACCTGTTTCGATATATATACCTTCTAAGACAGCCATTGGTGATTTACCAAGTATGGCTTTTTGTACAGTTGATATCCCTTCAACCAAATCTCTTTTTTGACATCTGAAATGCATGATTTAATCCTCCTGAATTCATTTAATAAAACATTGTTACATTGGGGATGTTTTGATAAACAGTGAATAACCTCATCCCCCGCTAATAGTAATTAATATAATAGATTATTTAGTATTAGTAGTAGTAGGGCCCGGTATTCTGTGGATAACCGATAAAACCGTTGAAGCGCATTGAAGATCGGAAATTTAAACTCTGTGGATGAATCTGGACAATTTTTTCAGGTTATCCACAACTGTCCACAGGAGATTTTAGATAAAATTTTATCCACAGGCGAATCAACAGGCATTCTAACACTTTGTTGACTACTGGTTGTTGATCTTCTTTGTGATGATTTTAATCGCATTGGCCAGGGTGTCGTCGGTTTTAAGTGCGGCGGATATCTTCTCATAGGCGTGAATCACTGTAGTGTGGTCCCTGCCGCCGAACTCATCTCCGATTTTCGGTAAACTCATATCTGTAAGTTTACGGGAAAGATACATGGCAATCTGTCTTGGATAGGAAACATTTCTTGTCCTTCTCTGAGACTTCAGTTCCTGGATGGAGAGATTATAGTAGTTGGCCACTACATCCTGGATCAGATCGATTGTTATGGTTTTACTCTGGCTGGAAGAGATGATGTCTTTAAGTGCTTCAGCTGCAAGGTCAACTGTAATGTTCTTGTTGTTTGTCAGTGAAGAATAAGCCATTACTCTGATGAGTGCACCTTCAAGTTCTCTGATGTTTGATTTGATCTTAGTTGCGATATAGACCATGACATCGGAAGAAACTACATACTTTTCGATTTCCGCTTTCTTCTTGAGAATAGCGATTCTCGTCTCAAAGTCAGGAGCTTGAATGTCTGCCTGAAGACCCCATGCGAATCTGGTTCTCAGACGGTCTTCTAATGTAGGGATCTCATTCGGCGGTCTGTCACTGGAGATGATGATCTGCTTGCGTGCTTCATACAGTTCATTAAATGTATGGAAGAACTCTTCCTGAGTACTTTCTTTACCGGCGATGAACTGTATGTCATCCACCAGCAGCACATCCACGTTTCTGTATTTATTTCTGAAATCAAGATTCTTGTCATATCTGATGGAGTTGATCAGTTCATTGGTGAACTTCTCTGAAGATACATACACAACTTTTGCACTGGGATTGTTTGCCTGAATGTGATGTCCGATGGCATGCATAAGATGTGTCTTGCCAAGTCCTACTCCCCCATACAGAAAGAGCGGATTATAGGCATTTGCAGGTGATTCTGCTACCGCAACTGACGCTGCGTGTGCAAACCTGTTTGAATTACCGATGACAAAAGAGTCAAAAGTATATTTTGAATTGAGAGATCCGAAAGTATCCTGGGGAGGCTTTACCGGTGTCTTGCTTTCCTTGACTTCGGCTTCAGCTTTTTCTTCAAGGCCTCCTACTATGCATTCTACATCGATCTCCTGATTTAATACGTGCTTGATCGATTCCTTGAAAAGCAGTTTATATCTCTGATTAATAATATCTAATGTGAGTTCATTAGGAACACTAATCATAAATACCCCATTTCGAACACCTAACGGCTTTAAACCAAGTATCCAAGTGTTGTAGCTTACTTCGGACATGATTTCTACCTTAAGTATTTTGAGTACTTTTTCCCATGTTTCATTCAATTGGGTATCCATGAACAACGTCCTCCTAAAAAAAAATTATTTGAGTAAAAAAGAAAAAATTCCTGAATCAACAGGTAATCAACAGGTTATGAACAGTTATTGAGGTTTAAAAATTGAGACGGATTCAATGTTGATAAGATCAGAAATTAAGCTGTTTATAATGTGATTAACGTATAATAACGGCAGGTTATACCCGTTTACAAGATGGTATACTCACATTGTTATGAAACTCAGACTCATTGCGATTCAATGATTTAGAGATAGTGTGAAGGGGTTCTGTACATTATAAGAACAGGTTATACACAGAATTGTCCACAGGTGTGGATAATTCGTGGTTTTTTGACTATTTATCAACAGGTCTCTCCTATAATA
Organism: Proteiniclasticum sp.; assembly: GCA_032100885.1. Taxonomy (GTDB): domain Bacteria; phylum Bacillota; class Clostridia; order Clostridiales; family Clostridiaceae; genus Proteiniclasticum. Next base: position 26,170 of record DAMDIS010000009.1, on the reverse strand, counting down.
TCATATTGAAACCAGCTAGTTCAACAAGTTATCCACAATTGTTAGGGCTAAATACGATAAAATAACTTATTTCCAGATTTCTTGACACTCAGGGGTACCATGAGTATAATAGTGTAGTAAAATCGAAGTATCGGAAGAAGTGCGCATTTTTTGAGCATCGAGTCCGATATGAAATAATGGATACAAAAGGGGGTGTCAACATGTGGATGACATTTCAGCCTAAAAAGAAGCAGGGTAAGAAAGAACACGGCTTCAGAAAGAGAATGGCTACTAAAAATGGTAGAAACGTTCTTAAGAGAAGAAGAGCTAAGGGAAGAAAAAGATTGTCAGCATAAGGTCGCTTAATTGTGGCCTTTTTCTGTAATTGTCGGAAAGGATTATCTCCATGAAACATGAAAAAGTTAGGAAAAACTCTGAATTCCAGGTCATTTACAGGAGAGGTAAATCGTTTGCCAACAATCTTTTGGTTCTATATGTTTACAGGAACAGAAAAAATCAACTCGACGGGATCCCCTTCAACAGAATCGGAATCTCAGTCAGCAAAAAAGTCGGAAAGAGCGTAGTCAGGAGTCGGGTAAAAAGACTTATAAATGAAGCCTACCGCTTAAATA
>DAMDIS010000009.1:0-25549 GCA_032100885.1 Proteiniclasticum sp. | reverse complement strand
TGAAGGGTTATGATTTTGTAATAATTGCCAGGGTGTCAAGTCATGACAAGAGTTATTCCGAAACCGAAAAAGCACTGATTCACGTCTTCAAAAAGGCGGGTTTAGTAAATGATGAAAAAAATACTGTTAAAATCAATTAGATTCTACAGAAAGTATATTTCTCCCAATAAGCCTCCAAGCTGCAGGTTCACACCTACATGTTCAGTCTATGCCATAAATGCCATAGAAAAACATGGTGCACTTAAGGGAGGCTACATGGCTATAAAAAGAATTTTTAGATGCCATCCGTTTTATAAAGGAAGTCTGTATGATCCGGTTGAATAAAACTTGGAGGTAAAAAGGATTGGCTCAATTAAATCAATTGTTCATTTGGATATTTGAACAGTTAAAAACTGTAGTGGAACTGTTTGTAACTGAACCAGGAAATCAATGGGGACTTACAATCGTTCTATTTACAATCCTGTTCAATATTCTCATGTTGCCTATTAATCTGAAACAGATGACAACTATGAGAAAGCAGCAGGCGCTTCAGCCGGAAGTTGCCAAGATTCAAGCAAAGTACAAAAATGATCCTCAGAAACTGCAGGAAATGCAGATGAAGCTGTATAAGGAAAATAATGTAAACATGTTCGGCGGATGTCTCCCCTTACTGATTACATATCCTATATTCATCGCTATGTTTGGTGTGTTCAGACAGCTTGTAGCTGATGGAAAGCTTACCGGAATGAGATTCACTCCGCTGATTCCAGATCTGGCAGCCAACCATAATATCATTCTGTCCATCCTGTCAGTAGGAACCATGTTACTTTCTACCTACATCACATCACTTAAAATGAAAGGTCAGGATAATCCTGCAGCAGCTTCTGCAAACAGAATGCAGTATATGATGGCCGCTTTATTCGGTTGGATCACATACACCTCCAACTCTGCTTTAGGTCTTTACTGGGTAACCGGTAATGCATTCAGAGTCATTCAGGGTCTGATCCTCAATAACATTGATAAGAAGAAAAGTGAAAAAGTCATAAAATAGTAGTTTGTTGGTATTGTTGCCAAATAAGGTGGTATTGAAATGAATAGTATGCAATTTTCAGGTAAGAATGTAGACGAAGCTCTGGTTAACGCGTTAAGAGAGCTGAATGTAACACAAGATAAGATTACTTATGAAGTAATTGATGAAGGTGCTAAAGGACTTCTTGGACTGATCGGTACAAAGCCGGCCATTATCCAGGTGGAGATGATCCCAGTTGAAAGAGACTTGAAAGCAGAAGCAGTAAGCTTCCTTAGAGGAATCTTTGATAATATGGGCATCACAGCAGAGCTTGAACCTGCTCTTGAAGACAATTTGATGAAGATTGATATTTCTGGACCCAAGATGGGTCTTGTCATCGGATATCGAGGCGAGACACTGGATTCATTGCAGTATCTCACAAGTCTTGTGGTAAACAAGAGACGTGAAGGCGAGTACGTAAGAGTCGTTCTTGATACAGAAGGATATCGGCTGAAAAGAGAAGAGACACTGGAAAGACTTGCTGAGAAGACTGCCTATAAGGTGAAGAAGTACAGAAGACCGATGAAGCTGGAACCGATGAATCCGTATGAAAGAAGGATTATCCATTCCAAGCTGCAGAAGATTGAAGGTATCGTAACCCATAGTGTGGGCGATGAACCATATAGAAGAGTAGTAATAGAACTTGATAAGTAGCAAAATGCCTGAGAAAATCTCAGGCTTTTTTGTACAAAAAAACACATGGTCTGCCGACTAAGTTAAATTCTTGGGGATTAGATAGAATTTGCAGATAACCCTTGAATTCTGAGGAAATTAACTATAGAATACATAAGATAATAATTGCCGATGCACAAGGCACAGGCAACAGGAGGAAAAATGAGAGAATATGAAACCATAGCCGCTATTTCCACTTCATTAGGAGAAAGTGGTGTTTCCATAATCAAACTGTCTGGCGGAGATGCCAAGGAAATTGTTTCAAAGATATTTAAACAGAAGAATAATACGGATTTCCTGAAGGCTAAGCCCTGGACAATGAACTATGGACATGTGGTGGATATAGCCTCCGGAGAGATCATTGATGAGGTGCTGGTCAGCTATTTTAAGGGTCCAAGAAGTTTTACGGCTGAAGATGTCGTGGAGATCAACTGCCACGGCGGAAGAGTTGCGACTGAATCAGTATTGAATACAGTATTCAAAGCTGGTGCTAGACCTGCTGAGCCCGGGGAATTTACGAAACGTGCATTTCTCAACGGTAGGATTGATCTATCCCAGGCGGAAGCAGTCATTGATATCATACAGGCCAAGACAGAACTGTCTATGAAATCAGCGGTCAGTCAGAGTGGTGGTAAACTGTCTAAAGAAATAACGGAAATCAGAAACAGCATACTGAATCTTCTGGCATTCATCGAAGTGACCGTAGATTTCCCTGAAGAAGACCTTGAGTTCACAACAGGACAGGAAGTAAGTGAGAAGCTGGCTCATCTTATTTCGAAAGTCAGTGATCTGCTTAAGACATCGGAAGAAGGCAAGATCCTGCGTGAAGGTCTAAGTATTGCCATTATCGGTAAACCAAACGTCGGTAAAAGCTCTCTTCTTAATGCCCTGCTGAAAGAAAACAGAGCCATCGTCACAGATGTCCCAGGAACCACCAGAGACATCATCGAAGAATACCTGAATATTGACGGCATACCCATAAAGATCACCGACACAGCCGGTATACGCGAGACAGAAGATATAGTGGAGAGAATCGGTGTAGACAGGTCCAAGAATAAAATTGATGAGGCAGATCTCATTGTATTTGTTCTAGACAGTTCAAGACCGCTGGATGGTGAAGATAAAGATATAATAGAATATATTGGTAATAGAAAAAGTATAACACTTATAAATAAAGTAGATCTAGTTGAAAAAATGAATATTGATGAAGTTACCCTCGGCGAAACCATAAGCGTGTCAGCACTAAACGGCTATGGAATCAATGAACTGAAAGACAGGATAAAGGAACTATTCTTCCATGGCAGCATTGAGATTACCGATGTCATGGTGACCAACAGAAGACATAAGGAAGCGCTGATGAGAGCGCATGAGAAAATGACTGCAGCAAGAACAGCCATAGACCAGGGTATATCCCTTGATCTAGCCGCTATTGACATCAATGCAGCATGGAACTATTTTGGAGAAATTACAGGAGATACCCTATCAGAAGATCTCGTAGATAAAATATTCAGTGACTTCTGTATAGGAAAATAGAGGTGAAAATAATTGATTACATATAATGCAGGTAACTATGATGTTATCGTTGTAGGAGCTGGACATGCGGGCTGTGAAGCCGCTTTGGCATCAGCAAGACTCGGGCTTAAAACCCTGATGTGCACAATGAATATTGAAAGCCTGGCTTTTATGCCATGTAACCCAAACATCGGAGGAACGTCCAAAGGTCATCTTGTCAGAGAACTGGATGCCCTGGGCGGTGAAATGGGAATAAATATCGACAAAACCCTGATCCAGTCGAGAATGCTCAACACGTCCAAAGGACCGGCAGTTCATTCTTTGCGGGCGCAGGCTGATAAAGTTGAATATCAGAAGGAAATGAGAAAAGTCATCGAGAATACAGATAATCTTTATCTCAGACAAATCGAAGTTACCGATATCCTTGCTGAAAATGGAGAAGTCAAAGGAGTCGCAACTCGTAATGGCGGAAATTTCTTGGGAAAGACCGTTATACTCTGTACCGGTACATACCTTGCAAGTAAGGTAATCATCGGAGAGGCAAACTATGAAAGTGGTCCGAATGGTCTATCCAGTGCAAAACTTTTACCTGAAAACCTGCAGAAGCTTGGCTTTGAAATGCACAGATTCAAAACAGGAACTCCTGTGAGAGTACACAAAAGAAGCATTGATTTTTCACTTATGGAAGAGCAGAAAGGCGATGACAGAATCATCCCCTTCTCTTTTGTGAACGACACATTTTTAGATGCACCCGTTGACCGTGAACAGATCAGCTGCTACTTAACCTATACCAATGAAGATACTCATAAAGTGATAGATAGAAACCGGGATCGTTCTCCTATGTTCAACGGCAGCATCGAAGGAGTCGGAGCCAGATACTGCCCTTCCATAGAAGATAAAATCTATAGATTTCCTGATAAATCAAGACATCAGATATTCATTGAGCCTGAAGGAAAAGATACTAATGAAATGTATGTGCAGGGTATGTCTTCTTCACTGCCTGAGGAAGTTCAGATCGAAATGCTCAGAACCATACCCGCATTCAGAGATATCGAAATTACTAGAACGGGATATGCCATAGAATATGAGATGATTGATCCGCTTCAGCTTTATCCTACCCTGGAATTCAAGATGATCAGCGGACTTTATGGGGCTGGTCAGATAAATGGAACATCGGGCTATGAGGAAGCTGCTGCACAGGGAATTGTTGCTGGTATAAATGCTGCACTGAAGGTCAAAGGCGAGGAACCGATGATCATTGATCGTTCCCAGGGCTATATTGGTGTTCTGATCGACGATCTGGTCACAAAAGGAACAAACGAGCCATACAGAATGATGACCAGTCGTGCAGAATACAGACTCCTTCTCAGACAGGACAATGCGGATCTTAGACTTACCGAAATTGGACGTAGAGTAGGCCTGGTATCCGATGAACGATATGAAAAATATCAGTCCAGAAAAACAATGATTGAAAATGAACTGGAGCGACTGAAGAAACTACAGATTACAGGAAAACGTGAAGTCAACGAACTGCTGGAAAGCAAAGGATCAACAGAACTGAAGAAACCCACTTCATTATATGAACTGATTAAAAGACCGGAACTGGATTATTTCAAGGTTTCTGAGCTTGATCTTGATAGACCACAACTGCGAATAGATATCCAGGAACAGGTCAATATCATGAGCAAGTATGAAGGCTACATTAAGCAGCAGTTTGAAGATGTTGCTCAGTTCTCGAAGTATGAAAAGAGAAAACTGGATGAAATTGAGGACTATTTTACCATTAAAGGACTTAGAATTGAAGCAGCACAAAAACTGAACAAGCTAAAGCCTATGAATCTTGGCCAGGCATCCAGAATCTCTGGCGTTAATCCTGCAGATATCACTGTGATCCAGATATATCTTGAGACCAAACGCAAGAATAAGGGGGCTTAGAATGTATTTCGATATTATGAATCAGAGTGCTGAAGCCCTAGGTCTCCCATTTGACAGAAGTATGTACGATCAGTTCATGAAGTATAAGGATCTTCTGAAAGAATGGAATGAAAGAATGAATCTGACTGCAATTACGGCAGACGAAGAAATAATCACCAAACATTTCATAGATTCGATTCAGGCGTTCAAATTTCCTGCGCTTGGGCAAGCCAGGTCAGTGATAGATGTAGGAACGGGTGCAGGATTCCCGGGACTGCCCATAAAGATTTTGAAGAGTGAGATTAAACTGACCCTTCTGGATTCACTTAACAAGAGACTGAACTTCTTAAAAGCAGTAACACAGGAACTTGAAATCCCTGATGTAGAGTTTATTCACAGCAGAGCTGAAGATGGAAGCAGAATTGAATCCTTGAGAGATTCATTTGATATAGCTGTATCCAGAGCAGTCGCAAATCTAACTCTACTTTCAGAACTATGTCTTCCTTACGTTAAGGTTGGTGGATACTTTGTTGCTTTAAAGGGACCAGCAGTAGATGAAGAAATTGAAGATGCAAGATATGCCATACGAGTATTGGGCGGTAAAGTTCATGACATTATTGAGGTGCATGTTGAGGGAACCGATCTTAAGCATAATCTGGTTGTGATCCAAAAGGTGAAAAGCACACCTCAGATGTACCCTAGATCTTCATCTGCAATCAAAAAGGCTTTAATCACTTCAAAACGATAAACAAGAGTAGAATATGATAGCATATGTTTCACGTGAAACAATCATGGAATAAAGTTCTATGTTTCACGTGAAACATTTTTTTGCGAAGAATAATTTTTTAGAGCCTCTAACCACAAAACTCAAGATGTTTCACGTGAAACATTTCTGCTTGATATAGCTTATGGCAGTACTCATGGCACGCCCTCAAATTATTTTTGCCTAGAACAGCAGAAAAATGGCATTATGGATTGTGAATGTTTCACGTGAAACATCTGATAAGAACTATGAAAAGAAGTTGATTAAGGGTATAATCAGAACTAAGTGTAAAACTGAGAAACGTAAAACTGCGAGGAGCGATTTATGAAAATAGTAAGTATCTTCAATCAAAAAGGTGGTGTAGGTAAAACTACGACCAACATCAATTTGGCAGCATTTATCGCACTTAGAGGACATAAGGTGTTAGTGATAGATATTGATCCCCAAGGAAATACATCCAGCGGTCTCGGAATAGAAAAGGAAGAACTGGAGAATACAACTTATGAGCTGCTTCTAAGCGATATTTCAATAACTGATGTGATTCACAGTGTCGAAAACATCGAAAATCTGAAAATCATCCCTTCAAACATGAATTTAGCAGGTGCAGATCTTGAACTTAGTTATATGGAACATAGAGAATCCATATTAAAAACTAAAATATCTGCTCTTGAAGAGGAATTTGATTTTGTAATCATTGACTGTCCTCCGTCTTTAGGTCTACTTACAATCAATGCATTGACTGCTTCTGATACAGTATTAATCCCAATGCAGTGTGAATACTATGCTTTAGAAGGAATTAGTCAATTGGTCAAAACCATACAGAAAGTTAAAAAAGGCTTAAACAAGAACCTTGAGGTTGAAGGTGTAGTGCTGACAATGTTTGATTCCCGTAGAAATCTCCAGATTCAGGTAGCTGAAGAATTGAAAAGCTATTTTGGAGAACTGGTCTATGAAAATTCTATACCAAGAAACATAAGACTTGCAGAAGCACCAAGTTTTGGTCTTCCAATAGCGCTATATGATCCGAAAGCAAAAGGTTCAGAGGCGTATTCTGATCTTGCAGATGAATTTTTGAGAAAGCAGTCCAAGGAGGTAGAGAATGGTTAAGAAGTTTGGTTTAGGTAAGGGTCTGGATAAACTGATTCCAGAAGATGAAGAAAGCGTAAGTGTGTTGAATATCAATAATATCAAAGCCAATAAAAAGCAGCCTCGTAAATACTTTGATGAAGAGAAAATTGCGATGCTTGCAGAATCCATAAAAGAACACGGAATGATTCAGCCGATAATCGTACAAAAAGACGAGGACGATTATCGTATCATTGCTGGAGAAAGAAGATGGAGAGCAGCAAAGAGGGCTAATCTTAAAGAAGTTCCGGTTATAGTGATGGATATAGCGGAATCAGCAGTCCTGGAGATTTCTCTTATTGAAAATATACAAAGGCAGGATCTGAATCCGATAGAAGAAGCTAATGCATATAAGAGGCTCATCGTTGATTTCGAACTGACACAGGAGGAACTGGCACGTAAGCTTGGAAAGTCAAGAACAAGTATCAGCAACACCATGAGACTCATCAATCTGGATGAACGTGTACAGGATTTCCTGATTGAAGAAATCTTGTCTGAAGGACATGGAAGAGCTGTTCTAGGCCTTGAAAGCAAGGAGGATCAGTATCTTGCGGCACAGAAAGTTGTAGATGAAAACCTGAGTGTCAGAGAAACGGAGCAGCTTGTCGCAAACTATCATCGAGTGAAAACTGTACCAAGAAAAGTTAGACTCGATCCGTATTTTAAAGATATTGAAAAAAGACTTGCAAAAAGTATCGGCACTAAAGTATTATTGAAACCGAAAGCGAAAAACAAAGGAAGAATAGAAATCGAATATTACAGCATGGATGATCTCAATCGGATATTGGATTATCTTAAACTGGAAGAACAGGAGTAGAAATGGACTACAATTCAATATCGAGTTATATCAGTTATAACCTGCCTATAATTATTTTGATTATAGCGACCTTATTCATCATCTTAATCTTCTTATCCATAAGCCTTCTCATTTCTAATAAAAGAATGAAGAAAAGGTACAATCTACTGATGAAAGATGCAGACAAGAACAGTCTTGAAGATATGATCAGATCCTATCAGAGAAAGATTGATACCAGTTATGTAGATACTAAACTGGCTATAGAAGAACTTAAGCTTCTGAGCAATCAGATCAACCACTGCATACAGAAGGTGGGAGTAGTGAGATACAAAGCATTCGAAGATATCGGCAGTGATTTAAGTTACAGCGTAGCAATGCTGGACAACAAGAATGATGGAGTTGTCATTACAAGTATATTCGGAAGAAATATGAGCACATCCTATGCGAAACCGATCAGTAATGGGACATCGAAATATGCACTTTCCGATGAGGAAACATTTGCGATGAACAAAGCTCTCGGATTAGAAAAGAAATAACAAAGAGACAGCCATTCATTTCACTTATTGTGACATGAATGGCTGTCTCTTTGCTTATTCTATATTCCTGCTGTCTTCTCCGCATCACTATGAAAACTGTCTAGAACACCGACGGACTGAAGGACCTTGAAGCCTACAACCATAAAGATGAGGAAAAACATACCCAGAACGCCTGCCATTTTAAGTCCGATGAAAATCGCCATAATGGTAATGACAGGGTTGATGTTGAGGCTGCTCGATAGTATTTTAGGCTCCCAGATATTTCTGCCTACGGCAACGATGATCCATAAAATACCGAGCCCGATGGGAATTGTAAGATTGCCCTGGCTGAAAAAATAAATGGCAATGGGCACATACGCTGCTGAAACACCAAGCACAGGCATGAGATCGAGGAAAGCGGTGATGATACCGAGTATCAGAGCATAGGGGACACCCAGAATGAGATAACCGGCTGTTGAAATCATACCTGTAATCATAATGATGAGCAGATAGGATAATCCATATTTAAGGACCATATTCTTGCCAGCTGTAATGATATCTTTAAGTCTGTCTTCCTGAGTATCTGAAGTCGGAAGATAATTATAGAGAAATCCGGGGTTTGTGAGAAACTTCTTCGTGAAGAAAAAGGAAACCACGACAGTGAAAATGATGACAAGAAGAAGATTTGGTAGACCTGAAACTGTATTGATCGCAAATGTTCCAACTAATCTTCCGATTGAAATGACGACATCTTTTAAAGAGTTCAGTGTTGAACTGAGCATCTCACTTCCGGATTCCACTATCCCGGGATCGAGACTCTGAATATTTGAGGCCAGCCAGTCATACTGGTTCTGAAACCAGTTGACAATAAGATCATAATTGTTGTTGATATAGGTTACAGTATTCACGACAAGTTCTACTATCTGGTTAATCAGTCTTATGGTAATGGCTGTTATCAATGAGCCAATTATGCCATAGAAAGTAAGAAGCGTTATTAAGATAACCAGATTATGGTTCACTCTGTTCTTTGACCATTGTATGAGTTTCTTGACTATTGGACTGACGATGGCGGCTACAATAAAGGCGAGCACAAAAGGAATTGTATAGGGGAGAGTCTTGATAAAAGTAAAGAAGGTTATGGTATAGGCTACGAAATAAATCAGGATTTTATCATATTTCCTGATGTAGGATTGTTTATAGTCTTCCATGGTTCACCTCATCAAAATATTTAAGTCCGACAATTAAATGATCGATATCTTCCATTGTTGTAAAACGTCCGAAACTGACCCTAAGACTGCCCGTACTACCAGTGCCAAGGGACTTGTGGGCAAGGGGAGCACAGTGATATCCTGAACGCGTGATGATGCCGAATTTCTGCTCAAGCATAAAGGCTGCTTCAGAATAATCTGAACCTCTAATCAGCAAAGAGAAGTTCGGTATTCGGTTTATTTCAGAAGAATAACCCATTATACTCACAGATCTGATTTCGGTCAGTTTCCGGATAAAGTAGGAGATTTTCTCATTATTCTCTTTTTGAATGATATCTATTGATATTTTATTTATATACTTTATTCCTTCCAGGAGGCCAGCTATGCCAGGAAGATTATGCGTTCCGGCTTCAAATTTATCTGGTAAATATAATGGCTGATCTAGACTAAGAGAATCAGATCCAGTACCACCTGTGAAGACCGGTTTGAGCTGATCATTGATTCTGTCATTTATGACAAATCCTCCTGTTCCCTGAGGACCCAGAAGTCCTTTGTGGCCTGTGAATGCAACAGCATCAAGCTTAAGCTCATCCAAACCTACATTAATATAACCTCCGCTCTGTGCAGCATCTGCAAGTATAAATGTATCTTTATTTCTGAGAAGCCCTCTGACTTGCCCGATAGGCTGAATAGTACCCGTAAGGTTAGATACATGGCTCATGATTACAGCTCTTGTATTTTTCTTCTCCAGTTCAGGAATCTTTTCGACAGCCACTCTTCCATTCTCATCGCACGGCAGCAGATCATAATTGATTACCCCATCTCTGCGCAGTTTTTCCAATGGGCGAAGTACCGAATTATGTTCCATCACTGATGCAATTACGTGATCTCCCGGTCTCATTAAACCGATAATCAGGGTATTTAGTGCTTCAGTCACTGATGACTTCAATATGACGTTTTCCGATTTTTCCCCGCCAAAAAGCTTATTGAGCTCATACCTGCAGTCTGAGATAATTTTGCCCGCAGACATGGAGACAGCATTTGCTCCACGTCCCGGATTACCGATACCTTTTTTCATAGTACTATACATAGCATCGTAAACACTTTGAGGCTTAATGAAAGTTGTTGATGCATTGTCCAAATAAATCATATTCTTATCTCCCAATTCTACTTATAAATAATTATAAGGCATTCAATGGTTAAAGGTGTGTAAAATATGAAAAAAAAGTGATTTTTCTATCATATTAAAAATTATAGCTGTTGGAATACTAAAATAGGATTAGTGTATAATATGATACAATATAAAATTGTATGTGATGGAGGATTAAAATGGACTTTTACTTATTGGTTTTCAAGAACACAACTGATGCTCTGAAAGGTGAGGAAGAGCTGAAACAGAGAAAGATCGAGCATGCAGTATATCCCACTCCACCACAGATTCTCGGCAGCTGTGGAATCAGCCTAAGATTTACTCAGGACGAGCTTGAAGCAATCGGTCAACTCATAGATAAGGGAATGACTTTCAAAGCTCTTTACAAACTTTCAAAGATGAGTATCATCAAAATCAAGGAGTATGATGGAAAGTGATTAAAGAATATGACCTAGGTACAATCGTACAGATGAAAAAGCAGCATCCCTGCGGCAGCTATTTATGGGAAGTGACAAGACTGGGTGCAGACATCAAGATCAAATGTAAGGGATGCAACAGGATAGTCATGCTGCCAAGAAATAAATTTGAAAAAGATGCAAAGAAAGTGATTGACGAAAAATAATATTTGCATAATGTAGTCAGAAGTGATAAAATTTACTGATGTAATCCCCGCCATGAAAATCGTGGCCTTAGTCCGGGGGGAGGAGGTGACATGATGAGAAACTATGAAACTATTTTCATATTACATCCATCATTTGACGAGGAGGCAGTAACAACTGCTGTAGATAAGTTCAAAGGTGTAATTGAAACAGAAGGTGGTACCATTGACAACGTTGATCTATGGGGTAAGAGAAGACTTGCTTACGAAATAGAAAAAGTTAATGAAGGTATCTACGTACTGATTAATTTCCAGGCAGAGCCTGAATTACCTAAAGAGTTAGACAGAATATTCAGAATTACTGACGGTGTAATCAGACATATCATCGTTAAACTAGACAAGTAAGGATGGTGCAGCAATGAATAAAGTAGTTTTAATTGGTAGATTGACTAAAGATCCGGAACTGAAATATACTCCTGGATCAGGTACTGCAGTTACAACAATAACATTGGCTGTTGACAGACGTTTCTCCAAAGACAACCAGAGAGAAGCAGACTTCATTCCAGTTGTAATCTGGGGCAAATCTGCAGAATCCACTGCTCAGTACATGAGCAAGGGTAAATTAATGGGTGTTTCTGGAAGAATTCAGACCAGATCTTACGAAGCTAAAGACGGTGGCAGAAGATATGTTACTGAAGTCGTTGCTGAAGAAATCAAATTCCTGGAATGGGGCAACAAGAACCAGTCCAACGAAGGCGGATACTCAGACAACAACGAAAACCAGGGGTATGGAGCATCATTCGAGGATATGACCCCGATTGATGACGGAGATATTCCATTCTAAACTAAAGGTAAGGAGGGAAAACCATGAGCAGAGAAAACTCATCAAGGGATTTTAAGAAAAACAATCCTAGAGGAAGAAGAGCGAAGAGAAAAGTTTGTTCTTTCTGTGTTGATAAAGTTGATCATATAGATTACAAAGATGTTTCCAAGCTTAGAAAGTATATTACTGAAAGAGGTAAGATTTTACCAAGAAGAATTTCAGGTACATGTGCTAAGCATCAGAGAACTCTTACAGATGCAATCAAGAGATCAAGAAACATAGCGCTACTTCCATTTACACAAGATTAATGATTGAAACCGTGGTCCTCGGGATCGCGGTTTTTTGTCTATTTATAAACAGAATTTATGTGCTTAAAGTCATGGGTGTAAATAGATAACTACATTCATTATTGTAAGCATATATGATAGAATTTAAGGTATAATGTAATTTCAAAAAGTCCTAGTACGACGGAGAAAATGGAGAATAAAATGAAAAATTTCGATAACACAAAAAAACTGGTCACGAGTTCACTGCTGGTGGCATTAATGGTGATATTTTCACTGCTTGGTACACTGCCTTTTTTCAGCACTGTATCATTGGCGGTTGCTCCGATGATCGTGGCACTGATCTATCATAAAGGCGGGAAACTGAATACAGTCATATCCTTCGTGGTAACACTGCTCCTCACTTCGGTGCTGATCAATCCGATATACGGAATTACGATGACGCTTCTTAACTACGCCATGGGTGCAGGCCTGATCTTCATGATCGAGAAAAACATCAGTCCTCTGATCAATTTCATCGTTCTGACATTGGCTGTTGCAGCAGGGTTCATTATCATGGTCGTTGTTGATATTAAACTGATCAGCAATCTCAGTATTATGGAATACATCGGTGTGCTTGTTGAACAGATGAAAGCTTATGCAAATGAACTGGTGAAAACATCTGAAAGTCTGGGACTGGAATCCGAAGGAAACACATCGATAGAAGCACTTAAAGCAATGGACGTTAGGACAATGGTCAATATGATACCTTCCATGCTTTTACTGTATTCTCTTACTGCAGCAACATTCATCTATAAAATCTCGTCCCATGTATTCAAAAGAATGGGGATCACAATCAAGCCATTTCCAAGACTGAGTGAAATCAAGACAAATATGATTGTCGTGATGGGCACTCTTCTGCTTACCATGGGTGGAATAGGACTGGTGAAGGCATCATGCTCATGGGTAACAACCTGTTTACCATCGCAGGAACTGTAGGAGGAATATCCCTCATCAGTTACTATATGGAACACAAGATGAAGTATCCTACGGTGTTTAGAATTCTGATTCTGTTTTTCGTACTGTCTTCAAGCCTGGTATCTGTTATTGCCATAGTCGGTATCATAGACAGTGCTTTTGATTTCAGAAAACTGACTGAAAATGGTCTCTATACCATACTGAAAAGCAAAACAAACAACACCAAGCAATAATCTCATTGAAATGAGGAACAGGTATGAAAAAATACTACGAATTCAGAAAAATTGATTTTCTATACAGCCTGATCATAACCGCTGCCATTGTCACTCTCTTTCTTGCAGGAGAATGGCTGGTGGCTACAGGACTTCTTATTGTGTTCATCGTCATCCTGTTCTATCTGAACTCACGTAACACATACAAGAAGAAGAAGTGGGAAAAGTTTGTTGTCAACATGATAACGAAGATGTCTAAATCCACGGTTCAGACCCTGGAACAGACCAATATCCCCATCGTTCTGCTAAGAGATAGTGGAGAGATCATCTGGTACAACAAGGAATCTCTTGACCTATTTCAGGTGAAGAATCATAATTTCCAGCTTTCCGACATCACCCAGAAAAGCAAAGAAGAAATTCTGAAACTGAGCGAAAGCGGATTTGTTGAAGTCAACATCAAAGATAAGGAATACCATGTCATGGTCATTCCGGTGGAACACAAAGAAAATGAGTTTCATGAGAGACTGAGGGTAATGATCTTCAATGACGTATCCATTCTCAAGGAGGCAGAAGCAAAACTTACCACTGTGGTTTCCATAGAAATCGATAACTACAGCGATCTCATGAGCAGTATTGATACAGAACGTAAACCCTTTCTGCTTGCAGAAATAGAGAACTTCATTTATTCTTATGGCCACGAGATGAAAGCCATGGTCAGAAAGTATGAAACGAATAAATTTATGATGGTAATCCCTGAATACCACATCAACGAACAGATGAGAAAGAAGTTTCCTGTTCTGGATGCCATTAAGAATATCGATCAGGGGAACTCCATAGAACCTACACTGAGTATCGGTATAGGAAGGGGAGGAGCATCACCTGAGGATAATCAGAATCTCTCAAAAGCCGCAAAAGAACTTGCTCTTGGTCGAGGTGGCGATCAGGTGGTCATCAAATCACCGGACAACCTGTCCTTCTATGGCGGTTCCTCAAAGGAAATAGAGAAGAAATCAAGAGTCCGTTCAAGAGTGGTTGCACATGCGCTGAAAGACATCATTGAAGACAGCAACAGGATCTATATCATGGGTCATAAAAATCCTGATATGGACTGTTTCGGTGCAGCTGTTGGAATCAAAGTCATCGCCAAGGGCCTCGGCAAGAAAGCAATGATCATCAATGAAGAACCTTACCTCAACATCCTGCCGATCTACAACAAGATCATTGAACTTGAAGAATACAGAGAAGACATCATTTCAGTTCAGAAGGCAATGTCAAAAATCAGACCTCAGGATACACTGATCATTGTAGATGTCCATGCTAACAATTATGTCCTTGATCAGTCTGTGGTGGAGAAGTTCCAAAAAGTGGTGATCATCGATCATCACAGAAGAACACCGGAGCAGATTACAGGCGCTGTACTTTCCTATATAGAGACCTATGCTTCTTCGACCTCGGAACTTGTTACAGAGCTCATTCAGTATACATTTGAAAAGCCGGATATGAAAATCATTGAAGCAGAAGCGCTTTTTGCGGGAATTAGAGTAGATACCAAGAGCTTCAACTTTAAAACAGGTGTCAGAACTTTTGAAGCGGCATCATTCCTGAAGAGACAAGGTGCGAGAACTGTAGAAGTCAGAGAGATGTTTGCATCGGATCTTGACAGCTATAATCTCAAGGCGGAAATCATCAGACAGGCAGAAATAGTGGATAAAATTGCACTGGCAAAGGTCTATGAAATCGATGATGTGCTTCTGTCGGCACAGGCTGCAGATGAACTGGCTAATTTTAAGGACATTAACGCTGCGTTTGTTTTAACTGCGCAGGATAATGATATAATAATCAATGGAAGGTCTCTGAAAGAGCTGAACGTCCAGATGATTCTGGAGGAACTTGGAGGAGGAGGTCATATGACCATGGCAGGGGCAAAGCTTGCCGATACGGATATGGACACTGCTCTGGAGCAGCTCATGGAGGCAATCAATAAACATAGGAAAGAGGAGAATAGTTTATGAAGATAATACTGCTTAAAGACGTCAAGAATATGGGCAAAAAGGGAGATGTGGTGGAAGCTTCAGACGGATATGCAAGAAACTACCTGTTCCCAAGAAAGCTGGCGCAGGTTGCCACAGACGAAAACCTTCATATCGTTAATCTCAAGAAAGAAAACGAAAGAAGAGTAAAGCTTGAAGAAACTGAAGCCGCTCAGAAACTTGCCGATACAATGAGAAACAAGGAACTGATCGTCAAAACCAAAGTCGGTGAAAACGGAAGACTATTCGGTGCGATCACAAACAAAGATGTCACAGAACTGATCAATAAAACATTTAATACAGAATTTGATAAAAAGAAAGTCCTCATGAACACCATCAAACTGGTTGGAAGCTATGATGTGGAAGTCAAGATTTATCCGGAAATCAGTACGAAGCTTAAGGTAACGGTTCAGGAAGACTAAAGGAGCATAAATTTGAGTAATTCATTAAACAGAACTTTTTATGAGGATAATGACATCCTCGCTGAAATCAATGTTCAGCTCGATATCCTGGAGAACGTCCTGGATAAAGGAGCTGTCAAATCCAGAATCAGCAAATACAAGCTTAAAAAACATATAGACGGCGATACTCTTCAGAAGGCTTATGCGGTCAATCTCATCGCATCCGATGGACTGTCCAAGCTTACAATGCCTGATGAGGATAATATCGTGGAGATGATCGAGGACACCAATAAATGGATCTCAGAAATCATCGCGAGAAATTACATCCAGCGCAAAGTAGAAGAAGAAGTTGAAAAAGAGCTGATGGAAAAGCAGGATAAGTATATCGATGAGATGAGACTGAATGTCCTTCGTAAAAAGAAGGGACCAGAAAATGCGAAAACCAGGAAGAAATTTGAAGAACTTCTGGCACTTGATCAGAAGCATCTGACAAAGAATCTCCAGACGCTTCTCAGACCCGAAAAATTCAGTGAAATCATCGGACAGGAAAGAGCGATCAAATCCCTGCTCTCAAAGATTTCATCACCATACCCTCAGCATATCATTCTATACGGACCACCGGGAGTCGGAAAGACTACTGCGGCAAGAATAGCACTGAACGAAGCCAAGAAACTGAGCGCAACTCCTTATGAGAAAAGTGCAAAGTTTGTGGAAGTGGATGGAACCACACTAAGATGGGATCCAAGAGAAATCACAAATCCGCTTCTTGGTTCTGTACATGATCCGATCTATCAGGGGAGCAAAAGAGATCTCGCTGAAGGCGGTATTCCAGAGCCTAAGCTGGGACTGGTTACAGAAGCTCATGGAGGGGTCCTTTTCATAGATGAAATCGGAGAGCTGGACGATATCCTTCAGAACAAGCTTTTAAAAGTTCTTGAAGACAAGAGAGTGGAATTCTCTTCTGCCTATTATGATCCGGATGATGAGAACACCCCTCAGTATGTCAAATATCTCTTCAATAACGGAGCACCGGCTGACTTTGTGCTCATTGGTGCGACAACCAGAGAACCTGGGGACATTAATCCCGCACTGAGATCAAGATGTACGGAAGTCTTTTTTGAACCACTTACCTCAAAGGATATCCAGAGCATCGTTGTAGATGCGGCCAGGAAGCTTCAGATCGACCTGGAGGATGGTGTAGCGGAACTGATATCCAATTACACCATAGAAGGCAGAAAAGCCATCAATCTCCTTGCTGACGCCTATGGAGCCATCCTCTATGAAGGCAGGATTGTGGAAGGTGAAAGGGCACGAGTCCTTCTGAAAGATGTGGAGGAAGTCATAAACATCTCCCGTATCACTCCCTATGAAATCAACACCAACGATAACGAATGGGAAGTCGGACATATCTACGGCCTGGCAGTATCAGGATTTGTAGGCTCGACTCTGGAAATAGAGACCATGGTCTATGAGGCCAAGGAAGCCGGTAAAGGCGTAGTAAGATTCAATGACACCGCGGGCAGCATGGCTAAAGACTCTGTCTTCAATGCCGCTTCCGTAATCAGAAAAATCACAGGAAAGAACATGAGCGACTACGATGTGCATGTCAATGTCATCGGAGGAGCCAAGATCGACGGACCCTCAGCGGGAGCCGCAATCACGGTATGCATCATTTCTGCACTCCTCAACAGACCGATCAGACAGGACACTGCCGTAACGGGTGAAATCTCCATAAGAGGCAAGGTGAAACCGGTAGGCGGAATATTCGAGAAAGTGTACGGCGCAAGGCGTAAAGGAATCAAGCATGTTGTTGTACCTCATGACAACAGACACGATATTCCTTCGGGACTGGAAGACATTAAGGTTACACCAGTTAAACATATAGAAGATCTGTTAGAAATTTTACTGAAGTAAGGAGAACTGATTCATGGAGAATAGACCGCTAAGAATAATGCCCAACAACCAAGAAGCAGAGCAGTCTGTTATTGGTTCCATGATCCTGGATAAGAACGCCATAGCCACTGTACTTGAACAGCTCCATGCGGATGATTTTCACAGAGATGCGCACAGGATCAGACCTGTTTACACGAGATGTCCCCATAGATCTTGTCACGCTTGCTGATCATCTGAAATCAATCGACAAGCTGGATTATGTGGGCGGCATTTCTTATCTTACAGAGCTTGCTTCATCTGTTCCGACTACTTTGAACCTCTCCTCCTACAACAAAATTGTATCGGATAAGGCCATGCTGAGAAGGCTCATAAGAGCTTCAACAGAAATCATGGACGACAGCTACTCGAAACAGGATGAAGTGGATGTGGTTGTAGAAGATGCAGAGAAAAGGATCTTCAATATAGCAGAAAAAAGAAATACCGGTGGATTTGAACCCATCAGCACCATCCTTGAAAGAGGTTTCGTTGAAATCGAAAGAATCTTCAACAACAAGGGGACAACTACAGGCGTATCTACACCATTTCCTGAACTGGACCGCATGACATCAGGATTCCAGAAGGGTGACATGGTACTCATTGCTGCAAGACCATCCATGGGTAAGACGACTTTTGCCCTGAACCTTGCGGAGTATGCAGCACTAAGAGAAGGGAAATCTGTGGCCATATTTTCACTGGAAATGTCCATGGACCAGCTGGCCTACAAGTTCCTCTGTTCAGAAGCGAATGTCGAGCTTACGAAGCTGAGAAACGGTGACCTTGACGATAAGGACTGGGAGAACATTGCAAGAGCCTCAGGACCTCTATCTCAGGCAAAAATCTACATCGACGATACGGCAGGTATTTCTGTCACGGAAATGAGATCCAAGTGCAGAAGACTGAAACTTGAGCACGGTATCGATCTGATCATGATTGACTACCTGCAGCTCATGAGCGGAAAAGGGGAAAGCAGACAGCAGGAAGTATCCGAAATTTCCCGTTCCATCAAAGCGCTTGCGAAGGAAATGTCCTGTCCTGTAATCGCTCTGTCTCAGCTCTCAAGAGCGCCTGAGCAGAGAGCAGACCACAGACCTATGCTTTCCGACTTGAGAGAATCAGGCTCAATAGAGCAGGATGCCGACCTTGTAATGTTCCTCTATCGTGATGAATACTATAATCAGGATACCGAAGACAAGAATATTGCAGAGTGCATTATTGCCAAGCAGAGAAATGGCCCGGTGGGTACCATCAAGATGGCATGGCTTGGACAGTTCTCGAAGTTTGCAAGGCTTGATATGGTTCACCAGGACTACTAAATAGAGATAAGATTTACTCAAGGTCTGATGATATCAGACCTTTTTCTTTTTTATAATAGAAGGTATAATTAAGATACAGGATAAATTAATCTTTACCTATATTAGATGTCATCACTGGAGGTAAGTTTTGGGGAGATATAGTAACCAGACCAAAGAAAAGTCATATGGAGCTGTGATCATCAATGAAAAGAAGGAATTTCTGCTCATCAGGCATAAAAATGGAGAGCACTGGGATTTTCCCAAAGGTCACAAAGAAGAAGGTGAATCTGACAGAGAAACTGCGGTCAGAGAAGTCCTTGAAGAAACAGGTCTGATTGTAAGGCTCATTGACGGCTTCAAAGAAAAGACAAGGTATTCACCGAAGCCAGGGGTGGATAAGACGGTCACATACTATCTGGGCTTTTCCATGGGGAAAGTTACCATTCAGGAAGAGGAAATCATGGAATATGAGTATCTG
Organism: Proteiniclasticum sp.; assembly: GCA_032100885.1. Taxonomy (GTDB): domain Bacteria; phylum Bacillota; class Clostridia; order Clostridiales; family Clostridiaceae; genus Proteiniclasticum. The sequence goes on along the minus strand of DAMDIS010000009.1, from coordinate 5,839 downwards.
CCTTTTGAGGAAGCTTTGGAGAAAATCACTTTCAATGAGAGCAAAGAAGTGATCCGAGCGGCAAAACAGTTTATTGATACCTATCTTCAGGCAAATGACGACTGATTTCATAGTGAGACGTGACAATAAAAGAGAGAACAGATGATATCTCAGATATCCTTCTGTTCTCTCTTTACTCATTTCAATAAAATTCTGCATCAGTGCAGTTCTTCTCTTCTTTTATTCAGCGTAGTTCTCACGTAGGTGAATCCCGCTACAAATCCCAGGGCTGCGGAGAAGAAAAGAAAAGTTATGCCCAGTGGTTTGTTGAACAGGAGGGTAAGTATACCGACATAGAAGGAGAAAGTTACAAATTTTCCCAGCTTGTTCGCAGGATTGATGATTCCCCATTTATATACGATGATTCCTCCGAGAATCATGGACACTTCTCTTATGCCCACAAGAATGAGAATGGTATAGGGGATGATCCCTGTAACTGCATAGGAGATCAGTACAGTGAGAAGCATAAGCTTGTCTGCAAGCGGATCCATGACTGTTCCGAAAGGGGTCACGAGATTGTTTTTTCTTGCGAGATATCCGTCAAGAACATCTGAGAATCCTGCCACGAAGAATATAATGACCGAATAGAGAAGATTTTTCTCCGGATTTCTGAAATACACATAGATGAAGATCGGAATCAGAAGGATTCTGAACGATGTAATGATATTGGGCAGATTCATATTGCTTGTCTTCACTTCTTTTTTCATTTACATCTCACCTCATCAGTCAAGAAATCCGGAATCAGATCTCTTTAATTTGATTAATTCTGTTAATTCCATTATATCGAAATAGTCTGAGTTTGTCCTGAAAAGTCGCGAAATAACAGAAGTTAGAGGTTTGAGATGGAAAATTCGTGCTGAAAAAACCTGTACATTCTCTATAAATACAGACGCTAAAATTCGGATTATCAAAACCGTTCACCTTAGTTCAAATGATAAATAAAAAATTGATGTCATTGTCCGTTTCTGGTAAGATAGTACTGGAAATTTGAATTGGAGGTAGGATTATGTCAACTTTAGTGATATTAGGTGCTCAGTGGGGAGACGAAGGCAAGGGAAAGATAACAGACTATCTTGCAGAACCCGCAGAGGTCGTCGTAAGATTTCAGGGTGGAAACAACGCGGGACATACAGTGGAAGTTGGAGATAAGCAGTACAAGCTCCATCTGATTCCTTCTGGAATCATCAATGGAAAGAAACTGAACATCATAGGAAACGGTGTCGTCCTGGATCCCCTGGCATTCTTCACCGAACTTGAATATTTAAAGAATATGGGCTTATCCATAAACGAAGAGAACCTTATCGTCAGTGACCGAGCGAATGTCATCATGCCGTATCATAAAGTTCTTGATCAGCTCAAAGAAAAAGCCAGAGGTAAGAACGATATCGGGACGACCGGAAAGGGCATCGGTCCTGCATATACAGACAAAGTGGAAAGATCAGGAATCCGTGTCTGCGACCTGCTTCATCCGGAATCGCTAAAAGAGAAGATCACTCAGAACCTCCAGGAAAAGAATCAGTACATCGTCAAGATTTTAGGTGGAGAAGCCATGGACCCGGAACTTGTCTATGAGGAATATCTTGCTCTTGGTGAGCGTCTCAGACCATATGTGAGAGATACATCAGTGGTGCTTTATAATGAAATCAGGAAGAACAGAAAAATACTGTTTGAAGGCGCTCAGGGTATGCTTCTGGACATCGATTATGGAACCTATCCTTTTGTGACCTCATCCAACACGACAGCTGGTGGTGTTGCATCGGGTTCTGGAATCGGACCGAATTCCATCGAAAAAGCCATCGGTGTAACCAAGGCCTATACCACAAGAGTAGGAAAAGGGCCATTCCCGACTGAACTTGAAGATGTAACAGGGGAGTGGATCCGTGAAAAAGGACATGAGTATGGAACGACCACAGGAAGAAGCAGAAGATGCGGATGGCTGGATCTTGTCATCGTGAAGACATCCATCAGAGTTTCGGGACTGACATCACTGGTTCTCACCAAGATCGACACCCTTGCCGGGCTTGATAAAATAAGAGTATGTGTCGGCTACAAGCTCGATGGCCACGTAATCGACTATGTCCCTGCAAGTCTTGTGGATCTTGCTAAATGCGAACCGATCTACGAAGATTTCGAAGGCTGGGACAGCAGTGTTTCCGATGCGAAAAGCTATGAAGAGATGCCTTTGAATGCAAGGAAATACATCGAAAGAATCGAGGAGCTTCTGGAAATAAAGTGCTCGATCATTTCAGTGGGTCCAAGAAGAGACCAGACATTCCAGAAAAACGAACTGTAACCGATCAGTTATATGAATCTTACCGGTCATTAAGGGATTTTCTCTGTGACCGGTTTTCTCATCGGAGCAATTTTTCCATCTCCTGATATAATGGAATAATCAGATGGAGAAAAGGAGAAGAGAAATATGATCAGAGAAAACTTCGAAATCACCATGCCGGATAACACTTTGCGAAAAGTAAGGGTCGCACTGCCCAATGACTACCGGGAGTCAGATGAGGTCTATAAGGTGCTCTATATGTTTGACGGACAGAATCTTTTTGATGAGGAAGATTCCTTTGCCGGTGAAGTATGGAACGTCCACAGTGCCATGGACAGTCTGGTTGAAGAGAATAAAATAGAACCCATGGTGATTGTAGGAATCGATAATGGTGGAGACGCAAGACTGGACGAGTATGGACCCTGGCCATTTAAGGATGATCTGTATTCTTCAAGGGGTGAAGGTGGTCTTTTTGCGGAATACTTTGTGCAGACACTGCTTCCGCTCATAGAAGAAAAATATCGCGTAGCACGGGAAAGAAGTGGAAGATTTCTAGCGGGAAGCTCAATGGGGGCACTGATTACAGCCTATATCGTCACAAGGCATAAGGAGGCGTTTTCCTCTGCGGGAATCTTCTCACTTGCCTCATGGGTCTCTGAAGAGCCATTTCTGAAGATGATCATGGATGAAGGCAGCTATGAGAATACGAGATTCTTTATTCAGGTCGGAACCGAGGAAACTCGTCTTGAGGATGGAAAGCCGGATTATACCGCTTCTCAGCAATATATCGACAACAGTATCCGTTTTATCAGGACTGTACTCCTTAAAGGTGCGAAAATCAGCAATTTGAGCATCAATATCGGAGCGGGCAAGACACATAATGAGGGAGCCTGGGCAGGCTATATGCCGGAATTTCTCCTCTGGCTAAACTGTATGGAGAAGTAAATTGAAGAAAGCTATGGCTGATTAATTATCGCCATAGCTTTTTACATTCTGCCGGACAGATCAGTCTACAGACAGCTGCCCCGTAAGCGCCTTCATAACCGTTCCGGCCGTCGACCAGGCCCATTGGAGATTGAAACCGCCGCAGGCACCCAGGACGTCCACCACCTCACCAGTGAGGTAGAGACCCGGAACCTTTTTTGATTCGAGGGTGTTTCTGACTTCGTTAATATCTACCCCTCCATAGGTTCCCTGAGCCATATTGAATCCTTGAGTTCCTGTGATGGTGAAAGACCATTTTTTGAGCAACGCGGAAAGTCTGATCAGGTGTCTGTGGTCAATCTCACCAAGAATTCCGGAAGGTCTTTCGATTCCGGACTCCTTCAGAAGCACAGGGATCAGTTTGCTCGGCAGAAGGCTCTTGAAAGCGTCTAAGGCGCTTCTATAGCTGAAGAGTGCAGCATGATTGAGTACCATATCCTTGAGTTCCTGAGGACTTTTGTCGGGGAAGAGATCAAGACATATGGTGAGCTCTTTTCCCTCTTCAAGATGAGGATGGAGGAATCTTGACAGCTGCAGGACTGGAGGTCCAGAGATGCCGTAATCCGTAAAGAGAAGTTCCCCATACTCTTTTCTGAGCTCTTTATCACCGACGAGAAGTGTACCGGTACCGTTCACTTTGACACCGCTCAGGGCTCTTAATGAGGGGTGATCCAGCTTCATCTGCACAAGGGAAGGCATGGGGGTGATGATGCTGTGTCCGAGACTTCTCAGTATTCTGAACATGGATCCGTCGGAACCTGTTCCAGGAGCTGCCATTCCACCTGTACTGATTACGAGGTTTTCACACTCATACTCCTCGAGATTTGTGGTAATGGTGAAATTTTTACCCTTTTTTCGGATACCGCTCACTTTTTCATTCAGCTTAAGTGTGATATTTCTCTCCGCGAGGGATAACCTGAGAATATCCACCACTGAAGATGACTGCAGCGACAGGGGATACATTTTATGCTCATCCAGAGTCGTCACACTCAGTCCGAGACTGCTGAAATAGTTCAGAGTATCTGAGAGATCAAATTCCTTCAATGGTGAAAAATTGTACTTCTCATCAGAACAGGAATACATCTTCCTGATGTTTTCCATTACTTTCTCATTGGTCAGGTTACATCTTCCATTCCCCGTGGTGAGAAGTTTCTTCAGGATTCTGTCCTTTGCTTCAATGATCATTACATCTTTTCCGTAGTCAGCCAGAAGAAGTGCGAGGAATACGCCTGATGCGCCACCGCCCACTATGATGATGTCATGTTTTTCCATCTATGTTTACCTCATTTGCTTAAACTTGTTACTTATTCTTATTATAGTATACGTGAAAAAATATGTCTCTGCAGAGGGATATGTGGGGCTAAATCACGTAAAGTCTGGAAAAATCGATACGAAGAGGATATAATTATAGAAAAGCTGAAAATGTTTACGCTGATCTATTTTTTAAGGAGGAATTAACTATGCAGGCAAGTGAACTCATGAAGTATAAGAACTGGGTTGTAGCCGGGGATGTTCATAATGAAACGAAATATGCAGGCAGGATATTCAAGAAGCTCAATAGAAGAGGATACAACGTCGTCGGTATGCATCCGCTTGATACAAGGGAAGATGTCTATAATTCTTTTGTTGATCTTAAGAATAGTGAAGAGCAGTTTGAAGTGCTGAATCTTGTTGTCAATCCTAAGAGAGGCTTTGAAATCATACAGGAAGCCTATGAGTATGGAATCAGGATGGTAATGGCTCAGCCGGGTGCGAGAAGTCATGAGATACGGGAGTTTTGCCTAAATCACGGTATTGAATATGTTGAAGGATGCACGCTGGTGGAGCTGAGTTACTGAAAATAACTTAAAATGTTTTTGGAAAAAAATGTTGACAGTCTGTTAAATGTTAGGTATTATAGTCTTTGTCAGGTTAACGCCTTAGTTAATTTTGACAAAAAATGAATAAAGATTAATGGCGATATGGCCCCTTGGTCAAGCGGTTAAGACACCACCCTTTCACGGTGGTATCAGGGGTTCGAGTCCCCTAGGGGTCACCATTTTATTCATGCATGGGAGCATAGCTCAGCTGGGAGAGCATCTGCCTTACAAGCAGAGGGTCACAGGTTCGATCCCTGTTGTTCCCACCATACATGGCCCAGTGGCTCAGTTGGTTAGAGTGCCGGCCTGTCACGCCGGAGGTCGAGGGTTCGAGTCCCTTCTGGGTCGCCATTTTCATTTAACTTAAGGCCCCTTGGTCAAGCGGTTAAGACACCACCCTTTCACGGTGGTATCAGGGGTTCGAGTCCCCTAGGGGTCACCATTTTATTCATGCATGGGAGCATAGCTCAGCTGGGAGAGCATCTGCCTTACAAGCAGAGGGTCACAGGTTCGATCCCTGTTGTTCCCACCATACATGGCCCAGTGGCTCAGTTGGTTAGAGTGCCGGCCTGTCACGCCGGAGGTCGAGGGTTCGAGTCCCTTCTGGGTCGCCATTTTCATTTAACTTAAGGCCCCTTGGTCAAGCGGTTAAGACACCACCCTTTCACGGTGGTATCAGGGGTTC
>DAMDIS010000008.1:36078-36336 GCA_032100885.1 Proteiniclasticum sp. | reverse complement strand
GATCGCTTCATCCAGAGCACCCTGGGCAATACCCAGCGCCTGAGCAGCAATTCCGATTCTTCCTCCATCCAGGGTGTTCATGGCGATTTTGAACCCCTTGCCTTCCTGTCCGAGCAGGTTTTCTTCCGGAAGAATCACGTCTTTAAAGATGAGCTCAGTGGTAGAGCTGCCCTTGATGCCAAGTTTATGCTCGGTTTTACCTATGGTGAAACCTTCTGTGCCCTTCTCAAGAATGAATGCTGAGATTCCTCTTGTCCC
>DAMDIS010000008.1:25926-35928 GCA_032100885.1 Proteiniclasticum sp. | reverse complement strand
CTGCATGGCGGAATCGGAACCCGCATTGGGCTCTGTCAGTCCGAAGGCGCCAAGCTTTTCGCCTGAAGCCAGAGGAACGAGAAATCTTCTTTTCTGTTCTTCTGTCCCGAATGCAAGAAGCGGTGCGCAGGCAAGGGATGTATGAGCGGAAAGGATGACGCCGGTGGTTGCGCAGTACTTTGAAAGTTCTTCCACTGCCATGGTATAGGTGAGGTTGTCTCCACCTGCACCGCCGTATTCCGTTGGTACAGGAATGCCCATCATGCCGATGGCGCTCATCTTGTCTACGGTTTCTGTCGGGAATCTTTCTTCTTCATCGATTTCTGCAGCCAGAGGCTTAACTTCGTTCAGGGCGAATGCTCTGAACAGCTTCTGAGAGAGTGCCTGTTTTTTATTCAAATCAAAATCCATTTTTTCCTCCTACTTAGGCGGCATGACCGTAGCCAATCCCTTGACGACGATCTCACCATGTTCGTTATAAGCTATTGTTTCCAGTCTGATGATGTTCTTTTCTTCGTTGATCTCGGTTACTGTGGCCACTGCCTTGATGGTATCCTGAACACGGACGGGTTTCGTGAATTTAAGGTCCTGTCCAAGATAAATGGTGCCGGGGCCAGGTAGAAGGGTTCCTAAAATGGTTGAAAAATAGGATGCAGTCAGCATACCGTGCACGACTCTGCCTTTGAACATTGTATCTTTGGCATAGACTTCGTTGAAGTGTGCGGGATTGAGATCTCCTGACACTCCACCGAACATGACTACATCTGCTTCGGTTACGGTCCTTTCGTAGGTTTCACTGTCTCCGATACTGATTTCCGTTATGGTTTTTCCTTTCATGTTTACCTCCCATATGATAAAGACTTAACAAAAAAATTGAATGTAATTGTTTAACATGATGAACCCTTCATGTTTATCTTAATTATAAACCGAGAAATTGAAAAAACAATAGGTTGAACGAAAATAATGTTATTTTTTTAACATGATTCTGATTTGAATGAAAATTGCCTTTGTACAGCACACTCTTCCCATTTTGGCTGCCTATTCCATTATAGACCAGTCATACAGTCCTGCCTATAAGTGCAGGGAAGATCAGGATGGTTTTATGAGAAACAGAAAAAGTTAAATTTTTATCAGACTGCATGGGGAGATATTTTTCTGTTCCGATGGGTTGAGAGAAAAAATTATCGTTTGATTTCTTTTTGACAAAAAATAACAGGATATGAGCGGAATTATGTATATGAGTCAGAATCAGATGTAGGCGAAAGAGCTTAGATACGCCATGATGCTCATGAGAAAAGCGTAAAAAAATGCAGCAAAAAAACAGAAATAATCAGTTAAAAAAATAACATACCACTAAGTACAGCTGGTGTTAACCTTTACATCGGTTTTCATAAAAATCATCAGATTGATTAAAACATGATGCTTATATCATAAATATGATATCGAGATATGGGTTTTTAAGTCAGATTTTCAATTTTAGCGGTTGATTGTTAATTTGATTGACTTTGGAAACCTTATCATTTACTCTAAACATGAGGACTGATTCATATTTCATATAGCCAATTTTGACTCCCAGCAGATGGATAAATTGTCTGCAGTCAAATTTGACTATAGGAGATTGTGATCAAAATAAAATTACGGAGGTACAAAATGAGATTACAGGACAAGGTAGCGGTCATTACAGGTGGAGCAAGAGGACTTGGTCAGGCTATGGCAGAACTTTTTGCCAGCGAAGGAGCAAAGGTCATTGCTGCAGACATGGGCGATATGGCTTATGAGAATCCCGGAGTAGAAGGATATAAGCTGAATGTGGCAGACGGTGAAGCCTGCAGGGCTTTTGCAGACTACGTCACAGAAAAATACGGAAAAATCGATATTCTCGTCAATAACGCAGGTATCACAAGAGATGCGCTGACTAGAAAAATGACAGACGAAATGTGGGATCTGGTCATCGATGTCAATCTTAAGGGTGTATTCAATCTTACAAGACATATCGGACCACAGATGCAGGCAAATGGCAAAGGATCCATCATCAATATTTCATCTGTTGTAGGAGAGTTCGGAAACATCGGACAGGCAAACTACGCTGCAACCAAGGCCGGAGTCATCGGTATGACAAAGACCTGGGCGAAGGAATTTGCCATGAAGGGTGCACAGGTCAGAGTCAATGCAATCTCACCTGGATACACCATGACGGATATACTAAAGACTGTACCTCAGGATCTTCTGGATAAATTTGCCGCTCAGACAATGCTTGGAAGACTGGCTCAGCCTGAAGAAATTGCAAAGGCTGCACTGTTCCTGGCATCTGATGATGCATCATACATCACAGGGCATAACTTATCCGTTAACGGAGGAATGAGACTGTAAGGAGGATTAACATGACAAACGTTGGAATTGTCGGAACCGGCATATATATTCCCGAGACACATATGACCGGCGAAGAAATTGCGAAGAAGACAAATGGCGTCTGGTCAGAAGAAGCCGTCGTTGAAAAGCTGGGCATCCGGAAAAAACCGGTACCAGGAGAAAATGACGGCACCCAGGAAATGGGTGCACTGGCAGCACTGGACGCTTTAAAGAATACCGGAGTCGATCCGCTTGAAATCGACGTCATCCTGTGCGTCGGCGAAGAATGGAAGGAATATCCTCTGACCACATCAGCGCTGTACATCCAGGACAGAATCGGAGCACTGAACGCATGGGGAATCGATCTTGCCAACAGGTGCTGCACGACGGTGTCGACCATGAAGATTGCAAAGGACATGCTGATGAATGACGACAGCATCAATACGATTCTCATTGCCGGTGGCTACCGCAATGGAGACTTCGTGGACTACTCGGACAAGAACATGTCCATGATGTTCAATCTTGGCGCAGGCGGCGGAGCGATCATCCTGAAGAAAAACCACAACAGAAACCTTCTTCTTGGATCACACATCATTGCAGACGGATCGCTTGCGAGAACAGCCGGTGTGGAAATCGGCGGAACCTGCAATCCGATCACACCGGAGAACAGGGATGAAGCATATAAGAGTCTGAGGCTGATGGATCCTGTAAAGATGAAAACAAGGCTGAACGAAGTGTCCATGCCGAACTGGTACAAGTGTATCGATGAGGCGCTGAGAAAATCGGAAATGGAAAGAAGCGACATCGACTATCTTGCCATTCTGCATATGAAACGCTCAGGACACCTTGCGATGCTGAGTGAGCTTGGCATGACTGAAGACCAGTCCATCTATCTTGAAGACTACGGCCATATCGGTCAGGTAGACCAGATTCTTTCACTGCATCTTGCACTGGAAGAGGGAAAAGTCAGAGACGGAAGTGTATTATCCATGGTTGCAGCAGGCATAGGCTATGTCTGGGCGGCGAATGTTATCAAATGGGGTGAAGTATAATTGAGTACCTTCATACAGATCATCTTAAGAAGTCTTGAGACAGGAAGCATCTATGCCCTGGCGGCACTTGGTATCATCATCATCTACAGAACTTCCTACACCACAAACTTTGCTCAGGGTGTAGTGGCCATGTTCAATACCTTCGTGGTGACCTTTCTGTTCAATAAATTCGGGATGCCTCTATGGCTTGCAGTTATAGGCGGTATCATCAGTGCAATATTCACCGGTTTTCTCATCGATGTGCTCATACTGAGACACACGAAGAATGTATCACCGGTTGCCAAACAGATCATCACCCTGGGACTCATCATGATCGTTCTTGGAATCGCTCCGATCTTGTTCGGTGTGGATCCTCTAAGACTGCCAAGACTCATCGAATCTGGCGATGTGGGCATCCTGGGTGCTTCCATTTCCTACAACGGTCTGTTCAATATTGCATTTGGTCTTGCCATCATGACACTGATGTTCTATGTGCTGCAGAAGACGAAATGGGGACTGGCCATAAGAACGACAGCTTCCAATGAATACGTCGCAAGGCTCATGGGTGTGCCCACAAAGAACGTGACCATGGCGGCATGGGGCGTTGCTGGCGTGCTTGGTGTCATCGCAGGAGTCATGACCGCTCCAATGACATCGGTAACCTTAAACCTCATGGATGAAGTACAGATCACTGCACTTGTTGCCTGTGTACTTGGCGGATTCCAGACCTTCCACGGACCGGTCATCGGTGCCTACATCATGGGTATCGTGAGAAACCTTTTACTGTTCTATGTCTCCTCCGTATGGGGTGGACAGATTCTATACATTCTTATCCTGATATTCATAGTCTTCAGACCATATGGATTGATCGGTAAGAAGATTGTGAAGAAGGTGTAAGATGAAGACTATGACTAACAAGAATATCTTTCAGAAATATCCCTTTGTCGGATTTATCCTTTTCGGATTACTCCTTGCTTCAATCCCGACTCTAGCAGATATGGGCATCATGAAAAACGGCTATGTCACAACCATCGGCGGCACGCTGATCTATGCCATAGCAGCCTTAGGCCTTAATGTGCTTCTTGGATGGTCCGGACTGATTTCCTTAGGTACTGCCGGATTCATGGGACTTGCTTCCTATATATCGGCATACCTTACAGTGGATATGGAGCTTCCCTTTGAGGTGGCATTCTTCCTGGCAGTACTGATCCCTACACTGCTTGGTATACTTGTCGGACTTGTATCCCTCAAGATAGAAGGTCTCTATCTTGCCATCGCGACCCTTGCGGTTTCGGAAGTGCTCAGAAAGACCTTTGAAGAATTGGGTCAGTTCACAGGAGGCTTCAGCGGGAAATCGGCACAGTATCCGACGCTTCTGGGCACCTTTGATCTGGACAGGACCACTATGTATTATTTCATCATTTTTATCCTGGTCGTGATTATGATCCTGACATCCAATATGATGAACGGAAGACTTGGCCGTGCGCTGAACGCAATGAGAGGCAGTGAAGCTGCAGCTCAGGCCATGGGTGTGAATCTCCTCAGCCACAGACTGATCGCCTTTGCACTGGCAACCATTTTCGCGAGTGTTGCAGGTGTACTCTACGTACACTTTGTCAAATTCTCCTACCCGTCTACATGGGTACTGAAAATGTCGCTGGATTTTCTGGCCATCATCATCATCGGTGGGCTAAGATCCATCTACGGAACAGTTCTTGGCGCATTCATCGTATATGCCGTACCGGATCTTTTCCTTAAACAGATTCCGTTCTTTGAAGATCTGTCCTATGTCCTTAACGGTCTCCTGATCATCGTGGTCATTATATTCTATCCGAACGGACTGATCAGCATCGGCTATGACATCAGAAGATTCTTCAGGAAATTTACAAAGGGAGGGACTAAAGCATGAGCAGTATGGAAAATCTGGTACTGAATGTTGATGGACTGTCCATCGCATTCGGCGGACTAAAAGCTGTGGATGATCTTTCCTTTGACATCAGAGACAAAGAGATCTACGGACTCATCGGTCCCAACGGTGCAGGCAAGACAACAGTATTCAACTGCATCACCCAGTTCTATAAACCGGACAGCGGTACACTGATGTTCAAAGGGCACGGCGATCAGGTGACTGACCTGACGACAAAGCCTGTACATGACATCATAAAGCTGGGTCTTGTCAGAACATTTCAGAATGTCGAGCTCATAAGAGAGCTCAGCATCGTAGACAACGTACTCATCGGCGGACACATCGACTTTCACGCAAACACTTTTTCTCAGGCGCTGAAACTGCCCAAGGCAAGACGCGAAGAGAAGAAATACCGCGCTGAAGCTGAGAAAATCCTTGAGAATCTTGGGATCCTTGACCGAAAAGATATGCTCGTAGGCGGTCAGCCATACGGAATTCTGAAGAAAGTGGAGCTTGCCCGAACACTCATGGCAAGACCAAAGCTCATCATCCTTGATGAACCTGCTGCCGGACTCAATGACAGTGAAACCCTGGAGCTGGCAAAAATGATCAAGAAAATCAGAGATGAATTCGACTGTGCCATCCTTCTTGTGGAACATGACATGAGACTGGTCATGGATATCTGCGACAGAATCTGTGCCATTAACTTCGGTAAACTCCTGACCATAGGAACACCTAAGGAAATCCAGCAAAACGAAGCTGTCCAGGCAGCTTATCTAGGAGTTGATTAGTATGAGTGAAAAGAGAATTGCACTGGAAATCAAAGATCTCAAAGTCAGCTACGGCGCAATCCAGGCACTTAAAGGAATCGACCTCACTGTCTATGAAGGAGATGTCGTTGCCATCCTCGGTGCCAATGGAGCAGGCAAGACCACGACGCTGAAGAAAATCAGCGGAATCATAGAAAGCTTCGAAGGGTCCATAAAACTTTACGGAGAGGAAATCTCAAAGCTTGAGCCGGAAAAGATCGCAAGACTTGGTATATCCATGTCTCCAGAAGGAAGAGCGGTATTCAGAGACCTGACTGTAGAAGAAAACCTCAAGGCAGGCGCATTCACATTAAAAGACAGAGACAGAATTGCAAAGAATTTTGAAAGAGTATACCGGTATTTTCCGGTACTGAAGGAAAGAAAAAATCAGGTTTCATCGACTCTTTCAGGTGGAGAGCAGCAGATGCTCGCCATAGGACGTGCCCTCATGAGCAGCCCGAAAGTTCTTCTTCTGGATGAGCCTTCACTAGGCCTTGCGCCCCTCATCGTTCAGGACATCATGAAGATCGTCAAGGAAATCAAAGAGGAAGGCACAACTGTTGTCATCGTTGAACAGAACGCGGCACAGACCTTAAAGATCGCCGATTACGGATACGTCATTGAACTGGGGAAAGTGAGTACCCACGGCAAGGCGGATGTCCTGGCGAATGATCCAAAGCTTGTCGAGGCATATCTCGGAAAGCATTAGCATTTATATTTAATGTACGTTCAGTACTTAAATAAAAACACAACATACCAATACCTATACCCGTACCAGCCCCACCAATATTTTGAAAATGACAATGGGAATCATTGTTAATTTTAAGGAGGAAATACAAAATGAAAAAAATCATTTCTATGCTTGCATCCCTTGCACTTGTTGCATCCCTTGCAGCCTGCGGTGAGAAGACAGAAACTCCAGCTGAGACTCCAGGAGAAACACCGGCTGAAACTCCAGCTGAAACTCCAGAAGAAAACGAAGATCCAGCTCAGGGTGTCACAGACACTGCGATCAAAGTCGGTAACTCCGCTGCCACATCAGGTGCCTATGCTCCTGTAGGTGTTCCATTCAATGCCGGTATCGAAGCATACTTCAAGATGATCAACGATGCAGGTGGAGTAGATGGAAGAAAGATCGAATTCGTACACATCGATGACGAGTTTGATCCGGTGAAGGGTAAAGCAGCTCTTTCCACACTTGTTGAAGATGAAGAAATCTTCGCTCTAGTAGGACACTTCGGAACACCTGTAGTTGGTGCGACAATCGAAGATGTCAAGGAATACGGTATTCCAGCAGTCTATTTTGCTACTGGTATCGGGCAGCTTTACAATGACAAGGCTGAAGGCAAGGACAGAGGAATATTCCCTGTACAGCCAATCTACCAGACTGAAGGTCAGATCATGGTAGCGAGAGCTGTCGGTGACTTTGAAGCCAAGAAGATCGGTGTCATCTATACAAACGATGATGCAGGTAAGGACCTTTTCTCCGGTGTTGAAGCCAAGGCTAAGGAACTGGGTGTTGAAGTTGTCGCTGAGCAGGTTGCTGCCGGTGCTACTGACGTATCATCCGCTGTCACACAGATCAAGAATGCTGAAGTCGACTTCATCATCGGTGCTGCAATCCAGGCGACAATTCCTACAATCGTCAAGGAACTTGCTGCACAGAACGTAAACAAGGATGTCATCACAACTTACGTTAACGTATCCCCAGTTATTTCTGAAGCGGTCATCAACGAAATCGACGGCAAGTTCGATGTTTACGGACTCGGATGGGTTGACCTTGTTGAAAATGCTGATGCACTGGCTGAATTCGCTGAGTGGGCACCTGACTATGCAACAAACGTATATGCTATGACAGGATGGATCGCTGGACATTTCTTCGTTGAAGGTCTGAAGAATGTTGAAGGCGCACTGACTTGGGAAAACTACATGGACGCAATGGAAAGCGCGCCAATCAAGAACCCATTTGGTGGAACAATCGACTATGCTGGCGGACTTAGAGCAGGTACACAGGAAATGAACCTTGCTAAGGTTGCTGAAGTAGAGGGCGCACCAGGCTGGGAACCAGTTGACGGACTACAGTCAATGGATTCACTTCTGGGCAACTAGACAGAAACTGAATATTGACCGATATGGACCGTGGGACACACGAAAAATCTATGACCCCTGTTCCCTCAGTATGATTAGATAGAGTTAACCCACCGGCAGTTTCGGTGGAATAATGTGTCCTGATGTGAGATATTGGTCTAGGGTAAGGGCAGGATGATACCTGCCCTTATTTTTATAAAAGATGGTAAACAGGAGGAAAAAAATAATGTCATACAAAGATAAAGTGATCACCCTTGAAGAGGCTCTTGCCATGATCAGAACCGATATGAATGTGGTGACAGGTCTAGGTGCAGGAGAAGCCCAGATGATCATGAACAGCATCCATACGATCGCCGACAGGGTGAAGAACGTAACCATAACAAACTGTCTGTCCATGGCTAATGGTGAATTTTTGAAAGAGGAATATGTCGAGAGCTTCAACATCGACGGCTGGTTCTTTTCACCACCTCTGAGAAAAGCTTTTAAGAATGGTAATATCTCATTTATCCCCAATCATCTGCATCTGGCAGGCTGGAAAAGACTGGATCATGTCAGACCGGATATCTTCGTGGGAACAGCTTCCATGCCGGATGAGCACGGGTTTATTTCCCTTTCCACTTCAAATACCTATGAATCCCAGATGATCGAAAAGGCGGATGTTGTTATTCTTGAGATCAACCCGAATTATCCAAGGACTTTCGGAGATGTGGAGATCCACTACTCCGAAATCGACTATTTCCTGGAAGCGGACTATGAAGTTCCTGCCCTTGTCAGTGTCGAACCGAATGAGAAGGACATGAAGATCGGGAAGTACATTGCCGATCTCATCAACGACGGAGATACCCTTCAGCTGGGCATCGGCGGAATCCCCAATGCTGTAGCCTATGCCCTCAAGGACAAGAAGGATCTGGGCATCCATACAGAAATGATGACATCAGGAATGGTTGAGCTCATCGAGTGCGGAGCGGTGACTGGAAAGAAGAAAACCCTCCATAAGAACAAGCATGTGGCAACCTTTGCTCTTGGCAACAAGAAGCTTTATGATTTCATCGACAACAATCCTTCAGTCATGATACTGAACGGAAAGTACGTCAATGATCCTGCCGTCATCGGTCTGAACGACAATATGGTTTCCATCAATACTGCACTGGAAGTCGATCTTACCGGACAGGTATGCTCCGAGTCCATTGGACATATCCAGTTCTCCGGAACAGGCGGACAGGCGGATACAGCTGTAGGCGCGCAGAATGCGAAGAACGGAAGAAGCTTTATTGCACTCTACTCCACAGCAATGGTGAGAAACCCTGAGACAGGAAAGAAGGAAGAAAAATCCAAAATCGTTCCGTTCCTTAAGCCCGGTGCCATCGTGACACTATCCCGTAATGACGTGGATATGGTCGTTACCGAGTATGGAGTGGCACATCTAAGAGGGACAAATGTAAGAGAAAGAATCCTGAGACTCATTGAGATCGCACATCCTGATTTCAGAGAGCAGATTATGAATGAAGCCCATGAACTTGGACTGATTTACAACAGATAGGAGGGTCTATGCCGAATTTCAGCTATAACGGAAAAAATGTATACTATGAGACCCATGGCGAAGGAAAACCCCTCATTCTCCTGAACGGCATCATGATGTCCACAAAAAGCTGGACGATCTTCAAAGAAGCCTTCAGTCATCAGAACAGGCTCATTCTCTTTGATTTTCTTGATCAGGGACAGTCGGACAAAATCACTGAGCCATACACTCAGGACCTTCAGGTGGAGGTGCTGAAAGCGCTTATTCTGGAACTGGGGTATGAGAAGGTGAATATTCTCG
>DAMDIS010000008.1:21281-25856 GCA_032100885.1 Proteiniclasticum sp. | reverse complement strand
ACGGCGGGGAAGTGGCGCTGAATTTCATCACGAAGTATGAAGAAATGGTGGAAAGACTCGTGCTCTTCAATACCACATACAGGACAAGTCCATGGCTGAAGGATATCGGTGATGCCTGGAACCTCAGCCGTGACAACGCCATGGACTACTACCTGACGACCATCCCAGTGATCTATTCTCCCGAGTTCTACAATAAAAACAGAAAATGGATGGAAGACAGAAAGAAGCTGCTTACTGACACTGTGTTCAGCAATAAGGACTTTATGGATTCCATGGTCAGGCTGACCATAAGCGCAGAGACCCATGATGTCAGCGAATCCCTCAAAGGGATAAAGACAAGGACACTCATCGTCAGCAGCGAGAATGATTTTATTACGCCAAAGGAAGAACAGGAAGCTCTACATGGTCTGCTGGAACGATCGGACTATGTCATGATACCCAAAACAGGCCATGGCTCCATGTACGAGCAGCCTGCGCTCTTCACGGCACTGACCCTAGGGTATGTGAACGCAAAGGATCTTGACATGAGTGTGCTGTAAATTCATGAATCCTAAGGTGTTTCATATTGGGCGCTGATGTGATAAAATCGAAATGATATAAATTGGAGACCAGTCGATAGAAGATGATTTAGGGAAAGACTGGCAGTTAGGAGATACATTGGAAGAGTTTGTAAATTTACCGAAAACCAAAAGAGGTCAGAAGACTTTAGACAATATTGTAAGGTCCGCAGAAGAACTGTTTTTTGAGAAAGGATATCATGCCACATCGATCATTGATATCACAAACGAGGCGAACATTGCCCTTGGCACATTCTATATCTATTTCAAGGACAAATACAGCCTGTACAAGTATCTGCTGCTCAGCTACAGCCATGCCATCAGAAAAGCCATTGCAGTGGACATCAAGCCTGCCCATACAAGATTCGAAGCGGAAAAAATCGGTCTGAAAGCCTTTCTTCAGTATATTCGGGATAACAAACATGTTTACAACATCATCTGGGAGTCGCTCTATATCGATAAAACACTGTTTGTGGAATACTATGAGGACTTTGCACAAAGGTATACTCATGGACTGGAGACTGCGCAGGAAAAGGGCGAGGTTGTTGATGTGGATCCAGTGATCCTCAGTTACCTCCTTATGGGCGTTTCGAACTTCATCGGTCTTAAGTATGTGATGTTTGATGAAGAGAATGACGATGATTTTGAAGAAGTTGTGGATAAAGTCATGGACATCCTAAAAGCGGGTATGTTCCTCAGCAGGAAATAACCGCATAAATAAGCAGTAAAGCCAAACCCGGAAAACAATGCGTTTTCCAGGTTTGGCTTTTTATTTTTCTAAAACAGGAATAATTCTCCGGTCTTTTAAGGAACTAATAGATGGAAATCAGGTAAAGGATCAGAAGATGCAGCGGATAGGCCAGGTAGAAACCATATTTGATGAGATCATTTTTCGGACCGGACTTACCGTTGTAGAAGGAAATGTAGATCACACTGATCACAGAATACATCTGAAGTCCGCCTGAAAGCATGAGGTTAAGGAGAGTGATCAGAACAGCCATCAGGATATATTTCTGAGGCTCTGCAATCTTTCTCAGTGCGAAGATGACAAGCATGTAGAGGATTCCGAGGATACCGTAATCGGTTCTCAGAAATTCGGAAAGAAACATAGCCAGGAGCAGACCCGACATACCGAAGACCGGCTTCTTCGCAAAGTAGACATCCACCATATAGATGGCAAACAGTCCTAAAAACAGGGTAAAGAAGATATTCTGATGGCCGGTTTCCATTCTGCCTGAAAACGCCAGGTCAAACGGAACCTCCGAGATGAATGCAAAGATCAGAAGTCTTAAGCTGTATCTGCGGACATCTCTTGTATGGAAGTAACCCTCCACAAGAAGGAAGCAGAATATGGGGAATGAGATTCTGCCGATAATTCTGAACCAGGGTTCAAATGGGAAAAAGACTGCGCCCACATGATCGATGATCATGGTGATAAGGGCTATGAGTTTTAATATCAACGTATTCATAAGAATCATCTCCTATCTATGATTATAGTTAATCCTTAATAGAAGTAGAAGAGCTTTAGAAAATAATGAAGCTCAGAAAATCAAAGTGATCCTCTGATTGATCTGAGCTTCGTGTCTGCTATTGATCTGGTCTCTTCATGAACCGGTTTTCGGAAACCATGGGAAGAATTTGGGGGTTCTTCGTGCATAGGCTTTGAAGTCTTCCCTGTCCTTGTACTTTTTCTCAAGAAGAGGAACTCCTGATACATAGAGGAGAAGAAGAGTCATGATGATCGGGCTGATGATGAAAACTGCATCTCCGAGATTACCCAGAGATACCAGAAATATTCCCCACCACATGGCCGATTCTCCGAAATAGTTCGGGTGCCTGGTATAAGCCCATAGACCTTCTGTCATGAGCTTTCCTTTGTTTTCGGGCTTGGCCTTGAAGTTTTTAAGCTGTGCGTCTCCGATGGTTTCAAAGAGGAAGCCGATGATCCAGAACGCGATACCCACATAGTTTACAAGGGTCAGGGTCTGAATCTCTGAAGAGTTTGTGCTGATGATGGGCAGTCCTACGATATAGGAGAGCACACCCTGAAGGAGAAATACGTTGGCATATGCTTTAAGCAGGGGAAACGAATCGCCCCAGCGCTTTCTCATGTTCACATAGCGGTAGTCTTCAGGCTTGTTCCAGTTCCTTACTGTGATATACAGGAACAGTCTCATTGCCCATAGGGTAACCATGGCAGTGAGAACAAAGGAACGGATACCCGGCTCATCCTGGATGATCAGAGTATATACCGCGACGATGAGAAATGAGGGACCCCAGAAGCTGTCAACAATGGAGTTGTTTTTGAGGATCTGGGCCACAATGAAAATGATGGTGAAGAAGATCAATAGAAGTACTGCACTTCCTACATAAGGGTTCATTCGTTTTCTCCTTTCTCAAACATGTAGGATACCGCAACGGCCCCTGCACCTGCACTCATACCTACGATGGTAGAGATATTCATGATGTATTCGGGTTCAAAGCCAAGGAGGGAAACGCATCGGTCCTTAAGATCTCTGCTTCTCTTCTCGTCATTGGCGTGAACAATGGCATATCTTGTGATTTTTCTTTCTTTAAGATCTGATCTCATGATTTTAATGATTTTTGTGGTGTTTGATTTTTCGCTGAAGGCTTTGGCAGCGATGGAGCCTTTACCTTCTGCATCAAGAGATACTACAGGTTTGAGGTTCATGACAGCTCCTGCCATGCCTCCTATTTTACTGAGTCTTCCTGATCTGACCATATACTTCAGGGTATTTACGCTGACAAGGATTTTTGTTCTTGAGCGAAGTTCACTGATCTCTTTCACGATGTGCTCGAAATCCGAACCGGATTTGATGAGCTCAGCGGCCTTCATGACAAGAAGCCCTTCGGCGCCTGAGTTCTGCTTTGAATCAATGACCGTTATCTTTTTACCCTCTGTCTGAAATTTCTCCGCTGCCTTCTCAAATACTCCATGGGTGCCGCTCTGGGCTTTTGCCACGGTGATGATGATGATCTCGTCGTAATGGGCAGCTATGCTGCCGATGAAGTTTTCAGCGGTTTTGGGATTCGGCTGGGCGGATTTAGGATACTCCTCTACCTGATCAAGAAGGGGATAGAAGATTTCAGGGGTCATGGTGACTTTATCAAGATACGTTGTTCCTTCAAACACCAGGTTTAAGGGAAGCATGTGAATCTGATGTTCATCGATGAATTCCATGGGCAGATCCGCTATGGAATCTGTCACAAGGGCGATGGAATATTTTCTGTGATGAGCGGTCTCGTTCTGACGGACCATGTCATCGGCTTTCTGCTGAAGTATGGTTCCCTTTGTCTTGAGAAGCTGAAACACAGCCTCTGGCCTGCTGGAATGTACATGCACTTTCACTTTGCCGGTGTTTCCCGCAACGATGAGCGAGTCTCCAAAGATGGAGAGTTCTTCTCTTATGCTGTCAAGGTCCATATCCTTGCCGGATATGAGCGCTTCTGTGCAGTATCTTTCGCTGATGTCCTGATGATCATGGACAGGATACTCGTTAAATAGGATATCTTCCTTGCTTAACGAACCGTCCGCTGCAAAAAGACCGGTTTTCAGAAACCGCGTGAAGCCTTCGATGAAATAGACAAATCCCTTGGCGCCCGAATCCACCACATGGGCATCTTCCAGAACCTTGAGCTTATTTGTCGTTTCTTTCAGAGAGGTCATGGCATCCACTATGGATTTTGATAGAAGGTCATGGAAGTCTTTCGCATGATCCTTATAACGGTTCACCGAGCTTGCCCATTCCCTGATGACAGTGATGATGGTACCCTCAACAGGGTTTGAGATGGCATGATAGGCGTGGGGAACTGCGGCATTGACCATATCTGCAAAGGATGGAATGGAAATCTGATGATCATCTTTCAGGCTCATGAAGATTCCGTTGATGTACTGGGCGATGATGATTCCTGAGTTTCCGCGTGCACCTGTAAGGGCGGCATCTGCTATGGAATTCATGGTCTCCTTGACCGTCAGGGCAATCTTCGATTCCTGTAT
>DAMDIS010000008.1:19636-21271 GCA_032100885.1 Proteiniclasticum sp. | reverse complement strand
CATTGATGTCGTTGAGCACTTTATTGTGTCTCATGACCTCCTGTGCACCGGATAAAAAAGAATAATAAAGTTTTTCACTATCCAGGTATTGTATGCTCATAGTATTCCACTCCTTGTTTCTAGCGTATGTTGAACAGATTTGTTGCCACAAAATAGGTCAGACCTGCTGTTGCAGCATTAAGGAAAGTGCCCCAGATGAGATCGATGATGGTGATGTTGAGCGGCCAGTCTTTCAGTGTGGCAAGATTGGTCAGGTCATAGGTAGCATAAGTAATGAGTCCGAAGAATGCGCCGACCGTGATGGCATACATGAGGCTCTCTTTCTCAAGAGCCGGGCTGATGACAAAGAATACCAGTCCTGCGATGAACAGGAAGTAGAAGATCAGTGCCGCAGGCCAGTTTACATTCGGCGCCATGAGGTGACCCAGGTATTCCTTGTACAGTTTCTTCGATATGACACCCAGCCAGACGATATCTACCAGAAAAAATATGACTAAGGTGATCAGGTACAGTTTTAAGAATTGCATATCCGAGTCCTCCTTGACTTTATATTTAGGATAATTATATTAATTATAACGTAAAGTTATATACGAAAATTGAACAAATCGTTATATATCAGACTATTGTGCAGTATCTAGGGAAATCACTTTTCATTCCTGTAAATGACAGGCGATGTGCCGAAGAACAGTCTGGTCTTCATGGATTCATCCTCGAGAATCTTCAGTTCCAGAAGAAGGGTCTCATCTCCGGTGGGGTCTTCAGGCGTCCTGATTTCTCTAATCGGATGGTTTGTCCGTTTCAGCTGGTTGCTGTAGTTTTTCCAAAGGCTGTTACGGATCCGGTTTGAACTTGACGGCAGGGTGAGTATGGACAGTATCCTGTTTTTGAATTCATCAAGAACATCCGAACCGGCATCTTCCTGTAAATCTGCCATTTCCCTTCCTAAGGCTCTAGCCAGAGGATTTCTGATTTCCTGACACAGAAACTTCAGCTTGTACCAGACTTCATACAGGTCCTTGAGGCTCTTAACAGACTGACTTTCCAGCCAGCTGTAGGCCATGGCTCTTCTCTTCAGGTCCCAGAAAAGAATAGGGTCTTCCATGATCCGAGGGTCGACTGATACAGATGAAGACTTATGCGAATCGGACCCGATGATGAACTGAGGATCTTGAAACGAGTCGGAATCTCTAACTGAGCGTACAAATTCGATTTCGGGATGCTACTTTTCCAGTTCATGGATATTCAGGCTGCTCCACAGATCTTCTGAAAGACCGATTCTGGTCTGATGTGAGATGATGATGTTTTCTTTGACCATGCTATCAGTCCTCCTTTTCAAGCAGCAAACTGACTTTCTTAACATAGTCTTTCATGGAAAACTTCCGCTCAAGGCCTTTGGCGTTCATGTAGCGGACCACACCGAAAACGGCTCTTTCCTTCCATGGACGGTCATGCTTTCCGAAGCACCAGGCGATGCCTGCAAACCCGTTGGGGTCTCTCCCGTCAAGACTGTATTTATTGTTGAGATACACAGCCCGGTCATAGGCTTCCCCGGGTGTCTTTGTCCATTCTATGATCTTCTTTCCCCAGTACATCCTCATATATCCGTTCATCTTGCCGGAATGAACCATTTCAAGC
>DAMDIS010000008.1:12084-19626 GCA_032100885.1 Proteiniclasticum sp. | reverse complement strand
TCCAGTAGGGGTCATGGGTTTTACCTTTTTCCAGCTCCTCCAGGGTATAGAGAAAAGGTCTTTCATCTTCCTTATGCTTCTCAAGGGTAGTCCGTGCAAAGGAGGCAATGGACAGGTAATTATCATAGTTTTCGTTTCTTTCCACGAAGTTGATGGCAAGCTCTCTTCTTGTAATCAGCTCATCCAGAAATACTCTTCTGCTCTCGATGTGCCGATCAGGTAGAGAAAGATAGACTTCAAGGGGGGAGATCTGTCCAAAATGCAGGTATGGAGAGAGATTCGATACCTTCTCCTCGGAAGGATCGTTTTTCAGCGCCATATAATCTTCCAGCCTGTTTTCTATGAACTCCTCAAGATGTTTTCTCGCTTCTTTATAGCCGCCCCTGAAATACTCAGGTACGGCAGGGACGTCCCTTCTGATGTCCAGAGCATCGAGACTTTCCAAGAGATCCTCAAAGATCACCGGAGACCCTTCAAGCTTAAGATGAAGGGAAGTGCGCTTCGGGGCTCTCTTCTCCAGCGGAAGTGCATATTCAGGAAGAAGCCTTTCAATTTTTCGTCTTATGGTTGCCGCCGAATACTCCTCCTTCATGGAAGTTTCATCTACAGGCACCATGACATCCGATTCCACCTGAACCACCGGGCATTTCACTTTCAGAAGAAGATCTTCTCTCCAGGCTCTCTCTATCCTCAGATACCCTCTGTCTGTTACAACAAGTGCGGCAGATTTCGAAAGAAGCACTGCACCTTCAGAAGGAGACCCCTGATGGACGTAAAACCTGATTCCGGCTTTTTCCAGCTCTTCTTTGACCTCCAGCAGTCCTTCAATCATGAACTGATAGTGCCGCAAAGAGGCTTCCGGAAAGTCATCGGTAAGCCCGAAGAAGACAACGAGCGGAAGATTTAACCTGTCTGCCTGATCAGCGGCATAGGCAAGGGCATGGTTAAAGGATGTTCTCTGGGATGCCTGCATCCAGTACAGGACATATTCACCGTCATTTTCGGGGAGAGTGTTTTTATGCTGGATGCGTCCCTCTGGAATCATTTTTAAGCCTCCTTGTTTAAATATCCATTCCGATCTTGCCGTCCTTGATTTCAATGATTCTGTCGGCTTTCTCAGCGATTCTTCGATCGTGGGTGATGACGACGAAAGTGGTCTTGAATTTTTCGTTGATGTCTCTGAGCAGATTGTATATGGTTTCTGTGGTGTCTGAATCCAGATTTCCTGTAGGCTCATCAGCAAGAATAATCTTCGGATTGTTCATAAGCGCTCTTGCGATGGCCGTTCTCTGCTGCTGTCCGCCGGACATGTTGGTGGCCAGATTGTTTTTGACCTTTTCAAGGCCCACAAGGTTCATGAGTTCATTTGCCCTGTCGATGGTTTCCTTGCTTACTCTCTCATCGATGATTCTATGAGGCATGAGGACATTTTCAAGAGCTGTGAATTCAGGCAGCAGGTAGTGGAACTGGAAGATGAAGCCCATGGTTCTGTTTCTGAGATCCGCCAGTTCGTTCTTTTTCATCTGATCGGTTCTTTTTCCGTCAATGAACACTTCACCGCTGGTGGGTTTATCCAGTGTCCCGACGATGTTGAGGAGCGTACTCTTGCCGCTTCCTGACTGACCGATGATGGAGTTGAAGCTGCCTTCCTTGATGTCCAGATTAAGGTCGTAGAGAACCTGTGTCTTGACTGCACTGCCGTATATTTTATTGATGTTTTTCAGTTCGATTATTGAATTATGCATTTCTGATCACCTCTATTGGATCTAGTTTTGAGGAATTTCTAGCGGGTATCAGGGCAGCGATTACAGACGCAATTACTGCGATGAGTGCCGAAACTCCTATAAAGATAGGATCGATAAACAGTGGAACCACAGGGGTTCCGTCAGGATTGAGGGCAAACTTCGTGAAGACGAATGCCAGGGTGAGACCGAGGATGACACCAAGGATCGCACCTGCTACCCCAAGGAGAAGGCCCTGGAAAAGGAAGATGAGACTTGAGGTCTTATCCCTTATGCCCATGGCTTTCAGGATACCGATCTGCTTGGATTTCTGAACAACCGTGATGGCCAGGATACTTGCTATACCAAGAAGTACGGAAATCATGACGAATACCTGGATCATGAGACTTGAGACGCTCTGCCCGTTCAGTCCGCTTAGAAGGTCCTCATTCTGAGCTTTCCAGTTTTCAACCACGAGCTCCTCATTATCTATATGCTCCTCTATGGATGCTGCAATGGCATCTGCGGCAAAAACGTCTGTGACCTGCATATTGATGCTGGTTACACGCTCCTCCATACCGAACATATCCTGAGCGGTTTCTAGGGTTGTGATGGTCCATGAGCTGTTTAATGATGAAACGCCGAGATTGAAGATTCCGGTCACGGTGAAGGTCTGATTTTCTCCCTGATTGGAGAGCACATCCAGTTCATCGCCGACTTCGATACCTGCTTCAGTCTGAAGATCGATTCCGATGAGCACTTCATAGTCATTTTCGGGAATCTCGCCTTCAACAATGCTTTCTTTGATGTTGTACAGGCTGTCCGCTTCTTCGATGTCGAAGCCTCGGACAAGAATGCTGTAGGTGTCATCGTCGATGCTTATGAGCGCCGGCCCGTCAGCTGCAACGGACAGATTGATGACATCCGCTTCATTGTCTTCTATGGAACCCAGAATATCCTCATAGTCTGTAATGAGTTTGTCCTCATTGTCGGCTTTGAGCGTGATCTGAGGCTGATTTCCGATGGTGGTGTCCACCAGCGACTTCTGAAGACCCTGTATAAGGGAGCCTATGAATATCTGGACGGAGACACCGATTGCTATGCCTAGGGCAATGAGCACGGTCTGTCCTTTGCTTGATTTCAGAAATCTTAATGCGATTCTAAATGGAAGTTTCATCTTTATGTCCTCCTGATATGGAAATGATGTCGTTGAAGGTGGTGAGATAATAATCGGCATTGAGGATATCGGCCTTCTCACCGAGCTTTGCTATGGCATTGCCGCCTACGATGATTTTGACATCCTTGTCCACGGCTCTGATCTCTTCGATGGTGTTTCTTGCCGAAATCAGATTGTAGGGATTGGATATGCTGATGGCGATGTAGTGCATCTTCTGGGATTTCACACCGGAGAGAAATACACTCTTTGGGGTGTTTCCGCCTACGAAGGTGGCTTTATAGCCCAGCATGGTGAAGTAGTCTGTAATCATTCTTGCACCAAGCTCATGATATTCTTCAACGGGACAGATGACTGCAATGCTCTTTTCGCTGACCACACCGAATTTATCGTCTCTTTCTTTCACCACATAGGGATAGCAGTTTTCCACGATTGTCCGGATGATGGATGTTCTGATATGTTCCTTCCATATATCCGCCTGCAGATCTCCGGTGCTTTCCATCATATTGAGTGAAGGGGAAAGGATGGTCTCATAGACTTCAATGATGCTTAAATGTTTGTTCTCCAGTAGTTTCATGACATAGTTCAGTGATTTTTCTCTGTTTTCTGTTTCAATGATTGCATTAAATTCAGCCAGGAAATTTTCCATAACACACCTCGTTTTTATAATAATCATTCTCGTTAACATTATGATATACCACGATATGAAATATTGCAAACAATTAAATTATATAAATTGCAATTTATCACAAATCGTGATTTAATAGGATTAAGAAAATATCGCGCTGTGAAATATCACATTATGAGGGATTTTAAAAAGGAGGGATCGGTGTCTGCACATTGCGTGTACACCGGAAAACATGAATAAAGAATTTTCCCTGCGTATCAAGGAACAGAGAAAAAAACACGGACTCACTCAGAAGGACGCGGCAAAAGCGCTGGGGATCGGACAGACGACCATCGCAAACTACGAAAACGGGACCAGAGTGCCTGATCTTATGAAGGTCGGTGAAATTGCCGATCTCTACAAGGTATCGGTGGATTACCTTCTGGGCAGAGATGACCAGGAAGTCAAGTCAGTGGACGAGAAGAAGAAGGATGAGATTCCGGACTACAGCTATAGGGAATATATGCAAAGCCTTCTTGACGGAAACAAGAAGATGGTGAGAAATATTCTGCTTTCATTTCTGAAAAATCATCTACAAGGAATATATCGAGCGCTCTTTAAAGGAAGTGGGAGAACTTTGGGAAAAAGGCGAACTTCCTGTATGGAAGGAGCATTTCATCTCCGAGCTTTCTCTTGAGAACATGGCGCTCATCAAAAGAAGAAAGTATCAGGAAAATGAGATGGAAAGACCGATCCTTATGGTGACACCTGGAGCCGAGCAGCACAGCATCGGTCTTAAAATGATCGGAGACATGCTGGAAGCCAATGGCCACAACGTCATCTATCTCGGCAACCTCATTCCGACGGACAACATCATCCATGCCATCAAGGACAGAAAACCCTTTGCCATCATCCTGTCTGTCACCATGGTGTATCATATTGAGGCGGCAAAAATGCTCATTGATGTGATCAAGCAGAAATTCGGTGCAAAGACGCCCACTATCCTCATCGGCGGAAGCGCCTTCGAGTTCATGGAAAATGTCGCAACCGTAACAGGGGCGGATAAGCACTGTCTGGATATTGATGACATTGAAAAGAATCTGAGAAGAATATAAAGCGGCACAAGACAGCCTGTTTCTTCGGAAACGGGTTGTCTCTCATGTCTCCGTATAATACAATAGAGCCTATATACAATGGAGCCTATATGTAATAGAGCCTAGAAAGCAGGTGAGAAAATGACCTATGATATGAACGAAATCCTGTTTGCATTTCTGCTTACCGTGTTCGCCGGTCTTGCAACAGGTGTGGGAAGTCTTATGGCTTTTTACACGAAAAAAACCAACAAGAAATTTCTTTCTGCTGCCCTCGGGTTTTCCGCGGGAGTCATGATCTATGTCTCCATGGTGGAGATTTTTGTGAAGGCGAGAGAATCTCTTGAGGCTGCACACGGAGCGAGCAGAGGGTATCTCTACACGACTCTGGCCTTCTTCGGCGGAATCTTCATTATCGGAATCATCGACAAGCTGGTTCCTAAGGGTGAAAATCCCCATGAGGTCAAGGATCCTTCAGATATGGACATTTCTACAGAGAAGCTCAAGGAAGCTCACGAATCCAGCCAGCTTCTGAGAATGGGTATGTTCTCGGCACTGGCCATTGCGATCCATAACTTTCCCGAAGGCCTTGCAACATTCATTGCAGCCCTTGAGGACCCGACCATGGGTATCAGCATTGCCGTGGCCATTGCCATCCACAACATTCCCGAAGGCATCGCTGTTTCCGTACCCATCTACTACGCCACAGGAAGCCGAAGGAAGGCGTTCAAGTATTCTTTCCTTTCAGGTCTTTCCGAGCCCGTAGGGGCAATCATCGGATATTTCCTTCTGGCGAATTTTCTGTCGGAGTCCATGTTCGGGATCGTATTTGCCGTGGTTGCGGGAATCATGGTCTATATTTCCCTCGATGAGCTTCTGCCGGCTGCAGAGAAGTACGGTGAGCACCATATCGCCATCTATGGCCTGATTTCGGGCATGATGGTCATGGCGGCAAGCCTTGTCCTGTTCAGCTGATGGAGATCGGGAAAGATTCCTGAAAATGCAGAAAAAAGAAAGACTGTCATGCAAGAATGAATTACATTCTCCATGGCAGTCTTTTACATTGTCTGTAAAGATATGGACACTGCACCAGTCAGAGGTTAAGGTTTCAGGAAGAAATGGGAGGTCAGAAACAGCTCCACATTTTCTCTCTGAACGGGGATAAAGGCAAGCTGATGGGGTACTCCGACGATGTAGGAGCTGCAGTCTGCGCATTTGATGCTGAGGGTATAGAACTTGGAGAGGAATCTCTTTTTCATGCTGATCTCTTTGAGCTCTACCAAGGGAATCTGGATAACCTGCTCTTTTTCCAGTTCTCTGCTGAGATTTACGATGGTTAGGCTCCTGCTGCCAAATCCAATAAAAACAGGATAGACACTGCTTTTTCTGTTCACTTTGATCATATCACCGGCAAAGTACCCATGGAAGGTATACTTCTCTTCATGAGCAAGGGTATCAAAAATACTGACCATTTTTTTGTACGCATTTTCTTCAATATTCATCATTTTCGCCAGTCCTTTCGATGCTTTGTATCTGATGATAAAAAGAAAGTCATGCATGAGAAAATTCCTCATACATGACTTAATATCTGGTCGGAGTGACAAGACTTGAACTTGCGACCTCTTGACCCCCAGTCAAGCACGCTACCATCTGCGCTACACCCCGATAACCAAATCTAATTATATCCTATCACAAGTGAACAATCAAGGATAGTCATGAGCAAAAATGACCGGCGAAAATGCATTTCATGAAGATGTAACCACAATGCACTTGTACTTTGCTTTCTTTTGTCATATGATTACATGTGAATATGATAATATGTAGGAGGATGAGAATGGATACGCTGAAAATCATCAAAGCCCTGGGCGATGAGAACAGGCTTCGTCTGGTCAATATACTGTATGAAGATGAGCTCTGCGGCTGTGAAGTGGAAGGAATCCTTCAGATGACCCAGTCCAATGTCTCAAGGCATCTGTCCAAACTGAGCGATGCGAAGATTACGGTATTTCGCAAGGATGCCAAGTACAGCTATTACAGGCTGGATGGGAAAACGCTGAAAGAACACCCGATGATCGCTATGACCGTTGCCGATCTTCGGAAAGAAAAAATCTATCAGGAGGATCTTGAAAGGCTAAGCGCCTACAAGACACAAGGAATGTCCTGCGACACCATTAAGGATAACCTTCTGATGTTTTCGACGAACGGTTAAATCACTCAACTTAAGAAAGGCGGAAATATAAATGAATATGAAAAGAGAAATGACAAATGTGACAGCAGAGGGAGCGGCAAAGCTTGTGAAACCTGTGGAGATAAAAATCTACGAAAAGGCACTGTGCTGCGAGAGCGGAGTCTGCGGACCATCCGTGGATCCTGAGCTTTTAAGAATCACCACCACCGTCAGAGGACTGAATAAAAGAGGATTCAAAGTGAGAAGATACAATCTTTCCATGAGTCCTATGGAATTCACAAAGGTTCCCGAGGTGACTGAAATCATGAAGAATGAGGGGATAGAAACTCTGCCCATTACATTAATGGATGGAAAAGTCGTCAAGAAATCAGGGTATCCAACAGCTGAAGAGTTTACAGCCTGGACAGGTGTAGATCCCAGTGAACTTTCAGAGGACGCCGGAAAGATGCTGACCCTTTAGATTGAGGAGGAGACATGAATTTATATCAGACCGAAAACTTTGAGCAGTACAAGTATCTTTTCTACACAGGAAAGGGCGGTGTGGGCAAAACTTCCACAGCATCATCCACAGCAGTGGGTCTTGCCGAAAAAGGGAAGAAAGTGCTCCTTGTGAGTACAGATCCCGCATCAAACCTTCAGGATATTTTCAATATCGATCTCACACGGGACATCACGGAGCTTAGCGAAGTGGAGAATCTCCACGTCATGAACCTTGATCCCATAAAATCCGCTGCGGAATATAAGGAAGCTGTTGTTGCGCC
>DAMDIS010000008.1:7963-12056 GCA_032100885.1 Proteiniclasticum sp. | reverse complement strand
ATTTGATACTGCGCCCACTGGGCATACCTTAAGAATGATTGAGCTTCCTTCTGCATGGACCAGCTTTCTGGACAACAACACCTCCGGCGCAAGCTGTCTTGGTCAGCTGTCCGGACTCAGTGAAAACAGAGAAATCTACAAAAATTCCATGGATGTGCTGGCAGATGAAAGCCTGACTAAGATCATCCTGGTTTCCAAGGCAGATGAATCTCCGCTGAAGGAAGCCGCGAGAGCCGGAGCGGAGCTTAAGGACATCGGCGTCACGAATCTCAGCCTGGTCGTAAACGGTGTGGTTATGGATGATGATGCCAGGGGCATCCGTCTTGAAATGAGAAAGAAGCAGGAAAATGCGCTGAAAGAGATGCCTGAGTTTCTTAAAAATGTCGAGACCTGGTATATCCCTTTGAGGTCATACGACATGAACTCCCTGGAGAACATCAGAGTCATGCTGAATAGCGTTGAAGGAAAACTTGTGATCGAAGAGCTTCATGCAAAAGAACACATGAGCCTTAAGGCAGTGGCAGAGGAAATCAGGAAAGACGGGACACGCGTCCTCTTCACCATGGGTAAAGGCGGCGTAGGCAAGACCACCATGGCGTCAGCCCTGGCCTTATACCTCTCAAAAGAAGGGATGAAGGTCCACCTGACAACCACGGACCCTGCAAATCACCTGAGCGAAACCTTATCGGAGAACGAAAACCTCGTCATCACCGCCATCGATGAGGAAGCGGAGCTTGCCTCCTACCGTGAGGAAGTGCTTTCCAAAGCTGTGGGAGCATCCCAGGAAGACATCGACTATATAGAGGAAGATCTGAGAAGCCCATGTACCCAGGAAATTGCGGTGTTCAGAAAGTTTGCCAAGATCGTAAAGGGCAGCGAAGAGGACATCGTCATCATCGATACGGCTCCAACAGGCCATACGCTTCTACTTCTCGATACAACTGAAAGCTACCATAAGGAAGTGGAAAGAAGCCATGGGGATATTCCTGCCGAAGTCAGGGAACTTCTGCCAAGACTCAGGAATCCGAAGGAAACAAAGGTCATCATCGTCGCCCTTCCTGAACCTACACCTTTCCATGAAGCGAAAAGGCTTCAGGAGGATCTCAAGCGTGCGGACATCCATGTTTCCAGCTGGATCGTGAATCAGTCCCTGCTCCTTAACGATACTGAGGATCAGTTCCTCAGAGAAAAGAGTGAAGGGGAAAAGAAATGGATCAACACCATCAGTGATG
The DNA here is from genome assembly GCA_032100885.1 of Proteiniclasticum sp. Taxonomy (GTDB): domain Bacteria; phylum Bacillota; class Clostridia; order Clostridiales; family Clostridiaceae; genus Proteiniclasticum. The sequence goes on along the minus strand of DAMDIS010000008.1, from coordinate 10,824 downwards.
TGACAGATGGAAGATACACTCAGATTCCATGGATCAGAGAAGAGCTTAAGGAAGAAGGTCTTTTAAGACTCTTTCAGTCATAAAGTTTACAGTATTTTTCTATAATTTTAACTTCAGGGATTTCATGCCGCTGTATAATTAAGTATAGGAAAGCTTAAAGCGAAAGGAGATTGAATGCCATGCTCGAAGCAAAGGACGCATACTGCACGAACTGTGAGAAGATCACCTACTTCATTCCTGTGGAAACGGGGTATGAATGCCAAAGCTGCAAGGCGATCAATACCATGAGGGGAATGAAGGATATTTCTGAAGACCCTGAGCTGAAAGCGGATACCGTCGTGGATCTTTACCAGCCGGACGATATCGAATAACAGGACAGGATTATGGGCAAGGATGCATTTCCTTGCCTTTTCAATTGATATGAGCAGAAAAAGAAGGTAAACTAAGAAAGTACATTATAATGAAACAATTATGCCATGGAGGAAAATGATGCTTTCGGAAAAAGTATACGGATATATTAAAGAAAAGAACCTGATCAGAGAGAATGACCGGATTCTTGTCGCCTTTTCCGGCGGTACGGATTCCCTTGCACTTCTTATGGTCCTCCATGAGCTGAAGGAAAGACTGAAGATAGAGATCGGTGCCTGCCATATGAATCATATGCTAAGAGGTGCTGAGGCCGACGAGGATGAAAATTTCACGCAGGAGTTCTGCAGGAAGCTCGATGTCCCTTTTTACAGCATGAAAGCGGACGCGAAGGCCTATGCGAAAGAGAACAGGCTCTCCCTTGAAGCTGCCGGAAGAGCACTGAGATATGCATTCTTTAAGGAAATTATGTGCAACTGCGCATCATCTGGATGACCAGGTGGAAACCGTGCTCATGAACATCATGAGGGGAAGCGGTTTAAACGGTCTGACGGGAATGTCGCCCCTAAGGGAAGAATTCGTGAAGCCTCTTCTTTTTCTGAAAAAGGAAGAACTCACCTCTTATCTCAAGGAGAAAAACCTTGAGCCAAGGGAAGATGATTCAAATCAGGAAAGTGTTTTCAGAAGAAACAAGGTCAGAAACGAGCTGATACCGTATATCAGAGAGAACTTCAATGAAGATTTTCCGGAGACGATCTTTAGAATGGCCGAGCTTCTGTCCTCTGATTCGGATTTTCTGGAAGAAACGGTGGAGGAAAAAGCGAAAAGCTGCCTTCTTATAGAGAGCAAAGAGCGAATCATCATCAGAAAAGAGGCATTCAAGCTTCACCAGGCCATACTCAGAAGACTGATTCAGAAGGCGATTCTTCAAGTCAAGGGAAACCTTTCGGATATCGAAGAGATTCATATCAGAGACATCATATCGCTTCATGAGAAAGAAACGGGCAAGGTGATCGACATCAAGGATGCCATAACCGCCAGAAACGACTATGGCCAGATCATCATCGAAAGAAAAAAAACAGCAGAAAGGGAAGAAAGTATGCTTCATGAGGAACTGACTATTCCAGGAACCTACGTGGTTGAGGGAAAAACCATCACCTTCAGATATGTGGGTCGAGATGAGATCATAAAGGACAAGAGACTGAGATTCTTCAATGGAGACATCATTGAAGAGAAGGTCATCGTGAGACACAGGGATCAAGGGGACAGAATGAGACCCTTCGGGATGAACGGATACCGCAAACTGAAAAATATCCTGATCGACAAAAAGATCAGCCGAGAGGACAGGGACAGACTCCTCGTCTTCCAGAACAGAAACGAGATTTTTTATATCGGTTCCATGATCATCAGCGATGATTACAAGGTCAAGGAAAGCACACAGAAGATTTTAGAGGTAGGGATTTTTGAGGAGGAAAATAATGATAGCAGATGATGTGAAGGAGATACTGATCAGCCGTGAAGAGCTGGCAGAAAAATGCAGAGAGCTTGGTGCGAAAATCAGCGAAGATTTCAGGGGGAAGGAACTCGTTCTTGTGGGTATTCTTAAGGGATCGGTCGTATTCATGACAGATCTCATGAAGGAAATCACCATACCCTGCAGTATAGAATTCATGGAGGTTTCAAGCTACGGAACGGGAGCGACAAGCTCAGGTGTCGTGAAGATCAACAAGGATCTTGATATGGACATCACAGGCAAGCACATCCTGATTATTGAGGACATCATCGATACAGGACTTACCCTAAGCTATCTGGTGGAGTATCTTAAGACCAGAAAAGCGGAGGGAATCGATATCGTCTGTCTTCTGGACAAGAAGGAAAGAAGAACAAAGGACATCCCTGTCACCTATGTGGGATATGAGGTTCCAGACGAGTTCATTATCGGCTACGGCATCGACTATGCGGAAAAATACAGAAATCTGCCATATGTTGCTTCGCTCAAGGATGAAGTCTACAGGAAATAACAAAATAATCCTTTATTATTTGACCATTTCCTAGTAGAATAGATAGTATACAATTTAATTGAAGAAGAGTCTCTTCTTCGATGCAAAAAAGAAAGGAGCAGGCAATGTCCTCTTGCCTGATGAGAATATGAATACGAAACGTAAAATACCCGGTATGTTCAGTTTTATCGCGGTGATCATGTTGTTTGTCCTGGCTTCATATCTATTTTCCGGTATGGATGCACAGCTGAACTCCATTTCATTCAACGAATTCACCCAGGAATACCGAGCAGACAAAATCAAAGAAATCAATATATCCAGTGACGGAATGACCATCAAAGGAATAAAGAGTGATGGAACGACCTTTACGACTGTAGCAGCTCCAGAAAGACTTGCGCAGTTCCTGAATGAGGAAGGCAACGATGTGGTGATCGAAAGATATTCCCCACGTTCAGACTTCTCCATCTGGACCATTCTGACGCCTGTACTGCTTTT
>DAMDIS010000008.1:4039-7816 GCA_032100885.1 Proteiniclasticum sp. | reverse complement strand
ACAGCAACAAAAGTGCCATGAACTTCGGGAAGAGCCGTGCTAAAATGGCCAATCCTGAAAACAGGACGGTGACATTCAAGGATGTGGCAGGCGCCGAAGAGGAAAAATACGAACTCCAGGAGATCGTAGAATTCCTCAAGAACCCGAAGAAGTACCTTGACCTTGGCGCAAGAATCCCTAAGGGAATCCTACTTGTAGGCCCTCCGGGTACAGGTAAGACCCTGCTTGCAAAAGCTGCAGCAGGTGAAGCGGGCGTTCCGTTCTTCAGCATTTCCGGTTCGGACTTCGTTGAAATGTTTGTCGGTGTCGGCGCATCAAGAGTCAGAGACATGTTCGAGCAGGCGAAGAAAAATGCGCCATGTATCATCTTCATCGACGAGATCGATGCGGTGGGCAGAAAAAGAGGAGCAGGACTCGGCGGCGGACATGATGAAAGAGAACAGACACTGAATCAGCTCCTTGTTGAAATGGACGGGTTCGGAATCAATGAAGGAATCATCATGATTGCGGCAACAAACAGACCTGACATCCTGGATAATGCGCTCCTAAGACCTGGACGTTTCGACAGACAGATTGCAGTCGGATATCCTGATGCCAAGGGCAGAGAGGAAATCCTCAAAGTCCATGTGAAGAAGAAGCCTCTGGGCGAAGATGTCAATCTTGAATCCCTTGCAAAGATGACCACAGGATTCACTGGAGCAGACCTTGAGAACCTGACCAACGAAGCTGCGCTTCTTGCGGTCAGAGCCGACAGAAAGTTCATCACCATGAAAGAGCTGGATGAAGCCATAACAAGAGTCATCGCAGGAACAGAAAAGAAATCAAGAGTGGTCTCGGACCATGAAAGAAGACTGACTGCCTACCATGAAGCAGGACATGCGATCATCGGAAGAGTTCTTCCTAACATGGATCCGATCCATCAGATCAGCATCATCCCTAGAGGAATGGCAGGTGGCTATACCATGCATATGCCTACTGAAGACAGATCCTACATGAGCAAGACCAGACTTCTTGATATGATGGTCTCCCTTCTTGGAGGAAGAGTGGCGGAAGCCCTGGTCCTTAAGGACATCTCCACAGGCGCAAAAAATGACATCGACAGAGTTTCAAAGATCGCCCGCTCCATGGTCACAGAGTATGGAATGAGCGAGAAAGTCGGAACCATCTCCTTCGGAGAAGACCAGGAAGTCTTCCTGGGCAGAGATTTCTCCAAAGCCAAGACCATGTCCGACAAGATGGGCGAGCTCATCGATGATGAAGTGAAGGAACTCATCGACACCGCATACAAGAAAGCGGAAGTGATCCTTTCCGAAAACATCGACAAGCTGCACCTTCTGGCAGCAAAGCTTCTGGAACTTGAAAAAATCGAAGCGGAGGAGTTTGAAGAGCTGTTTACCACAGGAAGCATCACAAAAAGAGTACATGCTGAAGTGTTTGCGGCCAAGAAAGAAGTATCCGAAAAGAAGCCTGTAGAGGCTGAAAAAGCGGATGAAAGCTTCAAAGGCAATCCGGTTACGGAGAGCTGAAACCCACCCCATAAGGAATCAGAGAAATAAAATAACAGGCAGATTTTTCTGCCTGTTATTCTGGTTCAGGATGTAAATGATTACAAAAAAGCACTTCAACTTGTTTATTCTCTTAACAAGTGATGATATAATTATAGGGGATTAGGAGGTTAATATGATAGATGAGACAATCTTAGGAATGAAAAGGGTTGAAACAAGGACCGTGGAATCTCTTGATACTGCGCTCACCATGGGATCGGGCGATCTTGAAGTCTATGCGACTCCCGCAATGATAGCCCTTATGGAGTACACTTCAAAGGAACTCATCATGTCCTTTCTTTCGCCGGAAGAGACCACAGTAGGCATCAGCCTAAGCGTGTCTCATGTCAGAGCGACACCGGTAGGTCATGAGGTGAGGGTATCGGCTGTGATCACTGAGCTTGACGGAAGAAAGATCACACTCAGCCTTGAGGCTCATGACGGGGAACATCTTATCGGGCAGGGTGTCCATGAAAGAGTGGTCGTCGACAGAGACAGATTTATGGGTAAAATCGGAAAATAAACTATATTCCACAGGAGGTACATTTTGAAAACAGATATTCAAATCGCACAGGAATCAACTATGCTGCATATCAGAGAAGTGGCGGAGCAGATGGGACTTACAGAGGACGATCTGGACTTTTACGGAAAGTATAAAGCCAAGATCTCTCTGGATGTATTAAAGAGAAGTCATGAAAAGGAAGATGCAAAGCTTATCCTTGTCACCGCAATCAACCCTACTCCTGCAGGAGAAGGAAAATCCACAGTCACTGTCGGACTTGGACAGGCACTGACAAAGATCGGCAAGAAAGCGGTCATCGCACTTCGTGAGCCTTCCCTGGGGCCGGTATTCGGCGTAAAGGGTGGAGCTGCAGGCGGCGGATATGCTCAGGTTGTGCCTATGGAGGACATCAATCTCCACTTTACCGGAGACATGCATGCCATAACGACCACCAACAACCTTCTTTCAGCAGCCATAGACAATCATATCCATCAGGGAAATACCTTAAACATCGACATCAGAAGAGTGCTTTTCAAGAGAGTTCTTGACATGAACGACAGAGCACTCAGAAAAGTCAATGTGGGACTTGGCGGAAAGCCGAACGGTTTCCCGAGAGAAGACGGATTCATGATCACCGTTGCTTCAGAAGTCATGGCGATTCTTTGCCTTGCCACTTCCTTAGAGGATCTGAAGGCGCGAATGGGTGAAATCATGATCGGCTATAACTATGCGGGAGAACCGATATTTGCGAAGGATCTCAAGGTTCAGGGCGCAATGGCTCTTCTCATGAAGGATGCCATCATGCCAAACCTTGTTCAGACACTGGAAAATACACCGGCAATCATCCACGGCGGACCATTTGCAAACATCGCTCATGGATGCAACAGTATTCTTGCCACAAAGACCGCGCTGAAGCTTGGCGACTATGTGGTCACTGAAGCGGGATTCGGAGCCGACCTTGGCGCTGAAAAGTTCCTGGACATCAAATGCAGATTTGGAGGTCTTAACCCAAGTGCAGTGGTCATCGTAGCTACTGTAAGAGCGCTTAAGCATCACGGCGGCGTGGTAAAGGCTGAACTCTCCACACCGAGTGTCGATGCGCTGAAAAAGGGGATCGTCAATCTTGAAAAGCAGATCGAGAACATCAGAAAGTTCAACCTTGAACCTGTTGTTGCCATCAACAAGTTCGTGTCTGACTCACCTGAAGAGCTTCAGTTTATTGAAGACTTCCTGAATGAGATGAATGTCAAAGTTGCACTTACAGAAGTGTGGGAAAAAGGCGGAGAAGGCGGAGTTGAGCTTGCAAAGAAGGTCGTAGAGATCGCTGAAAAGTCACAGACCTACAAGCCGCTTTATGATGTGGAGCTTTCCATAAAAGAAAAAGTGGAGACCATCGTGAAGGAAATCTACGGCGGATCATCTGTTGCATATTCTGCTGCAGCTGAAAAGTCCATCAGAGAAATTGAAGCCATGGGACTCGACAAGAAGCCGATCTGTATGGCAAAGACCCAGTATTCTCTCTCAGACAATCCAAAGCTTATCGGAGCGCCTAAGGGATTTGAAGTGAAGGTCAGTGAAGTGAAGCTTTCAAACGGAGCAGGCTTCATCGTATGTCTTACAGGAGACATCATGACCATGCCTGGCCTGCCGAAGGTACCAGCAGCAAACAATATGGATATTGATGAAGACGGAAACATTTTAGGACTGTTCTAGAAGATAGACAGAAAATGC
>DAMDIS010000008.1:2310-4029 GCA_032100885.1 Proteiniclasticum sp. | reverse complement strand
AAGGTGAAGCCTTGAACGGCTTCACCTTTGTCGCGTCTTCAGATTTTCTTGCGGTGTTTTTTACGGTGCTCAGCGGGCGTTAGGCCTGTCTTCCGCTTGAAGATCTGAGAATAGTAGGACTGGGAATTGAATCCCACTATGCTTGAGATATCCGATAAGGAATAGTTGGTGTTTTCAATGAGGTTCATGGATTCCTGAATTCTCTTTTCGATGAGGTAGTTTATGGGCGAGATGTCATACTGCTTTTTAAAGACATGCACAAGATAGAACTTGTCGAGGTAGGTTTCATTGGCCAGAAGATCCAGAGTGATCGGGGAGGCGTAATGAATGTCGATGTAGTTTCTGATATAGGTGCACTCTTTTGTGGCATTCTTCTGGGTAGAGATGACAAGATTGGACTTACTTCTGCGGATCACATTCAGGATCAGGATGTTGAGGAGATTCTGACAGATGGTGTCGTAGAAGTCGCTTCTGTTCTCCACTTCATGGAGAAGAAGGTCAAGAAAATGGAGAATCTCCTCTCTGCTCTTTCTGTAGTTATGGATACTGTAGTATTCCGAAATCTTTTCATCCTTGTGCTCAGGTTCAAGAAGAAGAGAGAGCCCTTCAATGCCGAGCACGATGTACTCCAGGGGGTTGGAATCCTTGGAGGATTCGGTGTGCTGGACGTTGGCGTTGACGATGACAAGATCGTCCTCCATGACGTGGTAGGTTTCTCCTTCAATGATAAAATTGCCTGAACCGCTGACCACATAGAAGAGCTCGGTAAAGGGGTGGCTGTGAAGAGTTGAATGCCAGTCCTTCTCGTATCTCGCCTTTGAAACATAAATGAGATTCGAGGATACCTTCTCGTTATTCTCGCTCAGAATCTTATAAAGCACATTTGACATGGATTGTCCTCCAGTTCATCGAATTACATGAAAACTCAGGTCTATTGATGTAATTATATTGCGAAACGCTATGAATAGCAATATAGTTAAAATTCATACCAATATACTGATACTAAAAACGTTTACGGGATTTTATACTTAAGATAACATAAAAAATACATTAATCAGGAGGATCTTATGAAAAAAATACTATCACTTCTTATGATGTCTGTCATGGCACTTTCCATTGCAGCCTGCGGACAGAAGACTGAAACACCAGGCACAGAGACACCAGGCACGGAAACTCCGGGTGTTGAGACACCTTCAGGCACAGAAGACGAAGAGGAAGAGAAAAGAACACTTAAAGTTGCAGGTCTTGACGGCGGATACGGAACAGAGCACTGGAAGGCGGTTGCTGAGAAGTTCGAAGACAACAACCCGGGTGTAACAGTTGAGCTCACCCTTGAGAAAAACATTGAAGATGTGCTGAGACCTCAGATTCAGGCAATGAATGTACCCGACATCATGTATGTTTCAGTAGGCAGAGAAGGCATGATGACTGAAACCCTGATTAAGGAAAAAGCGGTCATGGATATCACAGACCTCCTGTCCATGGAAGTGCCAGGAGAAGGCGTGACCGTGGGAGAAAAGATCATTCCCGGGTTCACAGACACTCTGATCACCAATCCTTACGGAGACGGAAAAACATATCTTGCACCGCTGTTTTACGGTCCAACAGGACTTTTCTACAACAAGACACTATTCAAGGACGGCGGAGAATATAAGCTTCCCGGAACCTTTGATGAACTGTTTGCACTAAGTGACAGCGCAAAGGCAAATGGAAGCGCAC
>DAMDIS010000008.1:0-2300 GCA_032100885.1 Proteiniclasticum sp. | reverse complement strand
CGATGCATTCTTCTATGCACTCATCAATGAAGTGGGCGGAGCTGAAGTATTCAACAAAGCCATGACATTTGATGCAGCGACCTGGAAGGGTCCTGAAATGACAAAGGTATTTGAACTGGTTGGAGAACTTGTGAAATACAATCATGTGGATACAGTCGCTCAGGCGAACAACGAAGGCTTCACCAAGAACCAGCAGCTGGTTCTGGACAACAAGGCACTGTTCATACCAAACGGAACATGGCTGCCTGGAGAAATGGAAGCAGCGCCAAGAGCTGAAGGCTTCGAATGGGGATTCAGTGCACTGCCGGCTGTTGAAGAGGGCGGAGACCGTTATTCCTACACATTCTTCGAACAGATGTATATCCCTGAAGGCGCAAAGGAAGCTGACCTTGCCAAGGAGTTCATGGCATATATGTATTCCGATGAAGCGGCAAAGATCATTAAGGGTGCACTGTACTACTACGGTGCTGTTGACCAGCTGTAGAAGGTGTTGATCTTGTCAGCGGTAACGGTATCCTTTTCGGTACCATAAACTCTGTTGCATCAGGCGACAAGACAGTAGCACAGTGGCAGGCGGATGTAGTGGAAGCTGTTGAGAAAATCAGTGCGGCAATAGGCAACTAACGATTACTTTCATTTATAATTACGGTGGGAGATCAGTCTCTCACCGTATATTAATTAGAAAGTTAAGGAGCTTAAAAATGAAAAAAGATAAAGCATTAAAAAGATTCATCGCCATCTGTGTCAGCCCTGCACTGATTCTCATGTCGGTGTTCATGGTCTATCCCACGATAAATGTATTTGTCATGTCCTTATATAAATGGGGCGGACTGTCAAGAAGCAAGGAATTTGTCGGTCTGAACAACTTCAGAATCCTTGTGACGGACAAGAATTTCATCAAGTCCTTCCAGAATACCCTGCTCATTGTGGTTCTTGTGACCATCATCACGCTGTCCATCGCACTGGTCTTTGCATCCATTCTGGTCAGGGAGAAAGTGAGAGGACAGAATCTGTTCAGGATCATCTTCTACATTCCGAATATCCTGTCTGTTGTGGTCATCTCCTCGATCTTCTCAGCCATCTACGACCCGAGCATGGGTCTTCTTAATGGACTGCTGAGGCTTGTGAGGGGTCAGGATTTTGTCAACATCCAGTGGCTGGGCAATCAGAAGATTGTCATCTACGCCATCATCATTGCCATGATCTGGCAGGCGGTGGGGTACTATATGGTCATGTACATGGCCCCTTGTATGGGAAACCGTGAGAACTACGCTGACGTTCTATGTGATCAGTTCCATCAACCTCAGCTTTCTCTTTGTAAAGGTCATGACATCCGGCGGTCCTGACGGAGCATCCAATGTCATCCTGAACTATATGTACAACCAGGCCTACACAAACTCCAGCTACGGCTACGGCATGAGCATCGGAGTCACGATCTTTCTGTTCTCCTTCATACTTTCATTGATGGTGAATAAACTGACAAAACGCGATATTTATCAGTACTAAGGAGAAGAGGAATGAAGAACAGAAAAAGAAAAACAGATTTCTATAAGATTTTTATCTATGTGGCACTTATTGCCATGGCTGTCACCATTATTGTACCGGTAATCTGGGTATTCATGGCCTCCGTCAAGGACAACAGCGAATTTTACGCCAATCCCTGGGCACTTCCAAAGGGGCTCAAGCTTTCAAACTTTATGGAAGCTGTTGAAATTGCCAATATGGGCGAATACTTCATGACTTCCGTCATGGTGACCACCCTTGCCATCGTGATCCTTCTTGTGGTCTCGATACCCTGCGCCTATGTCCTTGCAAGGTTTGAGTTTAAGGGAAGCAGACTGCTTAATGCGTTTTTCCATGCAGGCATTTTCATCAATGTGAACTACATCGTCGTGCCCATTTTCCTCATGCTCCTGGACTGGGACATTGCGCTTCGCGCAGGAAGCGGCATCGGTTTTTTCCTGGACAACAGGTTTGTCCTTGCCCTTGTCTATGCGGCGACGGCGATTCCCTTTACCACTTATCTTCTATCAAACTATTTCAGAACCATTCCAAAGGATTTTGAGGAAGCGGCAAGCGTTGATGGTGCAGGTCATTTCAGGACCATGTTCTCCATTATGATTCCCATGGCAAGGCCAAGCATCGTCACGGTGATCCTGTTCAATTTCCTGGCATTCTGGAATGAATACATCATTGCCCTGACCCTTATGCCCAGCAGCACCAAAACACTTCCTGTGGGGCTCATCAATCTCATGCAGTCACAAAGAGGTGCGGCGAATTATGGACCCATGTATGCAGGG
>DAMDIS010000007.1:35945-39507 GCA_032100885.1 Proteiniclasticum sp. | reverse complement strand
ATGCCATGACAAGCGGACCATCCGAAGTCATGTCGCTGCCGTACGGCAGCCTCACTCCAGGTGCTTCTGCGGATCTCACCTTCATCGACCTGGAGAAGGAATGGGTCATAAGAAGCAGAGATTTTGAGTCAAAGGGAAAGAGTACGCCCTTTGACAACTGGGCGGTCAAAGCGAAGGTACAGGCGGTCATGCTGGATGGAAAGTTCATCGTAGAAGGAGGAAGAATCATTGAATAAGAAACTGGTGCTGGAAGACGGCAGCGAATTTTACGGAAAGGCATTCGGCTGCAAGGAGGACGTATACGGAGAAGTGGTCTTCACCACTTCCATGTCAGGCTATCAGGAGCTTCTGACAGACCCATCTCTTCTAGGACAGATGCTGGTCATGACCTACCCCATGGTGGGAAACTACGGCATCAACCGGGATGACTATGAATCCATGAAGCCTCATCTGACCGCGCTCATCGTGAAGGAATACTGCGATGAGCCGTCGAATGCGAGAAGCGAGAAGACTCTTTTCTCCTATATGGAGAAGTACCGCCTCCCCGGGCTCTCGGGAATCGATACGAGAATGCTCACAAGGCACATCAGAGAGAAAGGAGCACTAAAAGGCGCAATCCTTCCTGAAGAGACTCCTCTTGAGGAGTGTTTATTGAAAATCGCGGATTATCCCTTCTACACGGACCACATCAGTCGTTCGTCCACAAAGAACATCTATGAGGTTCCAGGCAGCGGCAAGAGAGTGGTGCTCATGGATTTCGGGATGAAGATGAGCATCCTTAAAGCTCTGGTGGAAAAAGGCTACCATGTTTCTGTGGTGCCCCATGACACATCCTGGGAGACGATCCTTGAGATGGATCCCCATGGAGTGGTTCTTTCAAACGGACCGGGAAATCCGGAGGATGCAGAGGTGCCCATTGAAACCGTAAGAGGACTTCTTGGAAAGGTTCCGCTCTTTGGCATCTGCATGGGACATCAGCTTCTTGCCCTTGCGGCAGGTGCGAAGACCCGGAAGATGAAATTCGGTCATAGAGGCGGAAACAACGCCGTGAGGGACCACAGGTCGGGAAGGATTCTCATCACCAGCCAGAACCACGGCTATGAGGTGGATCAAGACTCCCTTTCCGGAAAAGACATCGAGATCATCTATACCAGCGTAAATGACGGCACTGTAGAAGGGATCAGCCTTCCGGGAAAGCATGCCTTCTCGGTGCAGTTTCATCCGGAGAGCGCACCGGGTCCAAGAGATGCCAGAGTAATATTCGAGGAATTTGACACACTGATGACAAAAGCGGAGGGAATATAATGCCGAAAAGAGAAGATTTGAAGAAGATCCTGGTCATAGGTTCAGGACCCATCGTCATCGGACAGGGAGCGGAGTTTGACTATGCCGGGACCCAAGCCTGTCAGGCCCTGCGGGAAGAAGGAATAGAGGTCGTTCTTGTGAACTCAAACCCTGCAACCATCATGACCGACAGGGAAATGGCGGACAGAGTGTACATGGAGCCCCTTACCCTTTCCTTTCTCAAGAAGATCATCAGAAAGGAAAGGCCTGATGCACTTCTTCCTTCCCTTGGGGGACAGACGGGACTCAATATGGCCATGGAGCTGTCAAAGGACGGCATACTCGAGGAATTCAGGGTGGAGGTCCTGGGAACGGATCTTCAGGCCATCGAGAAGGCGGAAGACCGGGAAGCCTTCCGAAAGCTCATGAAGGAGATCGGTGAACCGGTACCCCCTTCAACCATCACAAAGGACATCGAGGGCGCCGTAAACTTTGCGAAGGAGATCGGATACCCTGTCATTGTAAGACCCGCCTTTACCCTTGGCGGCACCGGAGGAGGCATCGCAAAGGATGAGGAGGAGCTTAGGACCATCGTCGAAAACGGCCTCTCACTTTCCCCTGCAAACCAGTGCCTCATCGAGATGTCCATCGCCGGATGGAAGGAGATCGAATTCGAAGTCATGAGGGATGCCAATGATACAGCCATCGTGGTCTGTTCCATGGAAAATGTGGATCCTGTAGGCATCCATACAGGGGACTCCATCGTAGTCGCGCCTGTTCAGACCTTAACGGACAGAGAAGTGCAGATGCTAAGAGATGCTTCTCTTAAGATCATAAGGGCACTGGAGATCAGAGGCGGATGCAATGTCCAGCTGGCGCTTGACCCGAAAAGCTTCGACTACTTCATCATCGAAGTCAATCCGAGGGTGTCAAGGTCTTCAGCCCTTGCCTCCAAGGCTACGGGATACCCCATCGCAAAGATCGCCTCGAAAATTGCACTGGGCTACCGGCTGGATGAGCTCATCAATCCGGTGACGAATGTCTCCTACTGCTGCTTTGAGCCGGCCATCGACTACATCGCGGTAAAGCTTCCGAGATTCGCCTTCGATAAGTTCCAGTCGGCAAACAGAAAGCTTGGAACCCAGATGAAAGCCACAGGCGAGGTCATGGCGCTGGGAAGCTCCTTTGAAGAGGGCCTTCTTAAAGCTGTTCGCTCACTGGAGATAAAAGCCGACCACATCCGCATGAAGAAATACCACTCCATGGAGAGGGAAAAACTCATAGCGCTTCTCTCCCGGGCGGAAGACGACAGACTCTTCGTCATCTACGAGCTGCTCCTTAAAGGGGAGCCTCTGGAGACCATCCATGAAGAGACGAAAATCGATTTCTTCTTCCTGAACAAGATGGCAAAGATTGCACAGATGGAGAGAAAAGCGAAAGACTGTGCTCTTTCAGATATCCTTTCTGAAGCCAAGAAAATGGGCTTCTCCGACACTTATCTCGCCGACCTCTATGACATCTCTGAAGATGAGGTGGAAAAGTTGAGACAGGAGAAATCCGTTCAGCCGGTATACAAGATGGTGGATACCTGCGCGGGTGAGTTCAGATCCGAAACTCCCTACTACTACTCCACCTACGGAGAGGAAAATGAGTCCAAGGCATCTGGAAGAAAGTCCGTCATCGTCCTCGGATCGGGTCCCATAAGAATCGGTCAGGGCGTGGAGTTTGACTATGCCACGGTCCACTGCGTCTGGTCCATCCGGAAAATGGGGTATGAAGCCATCATCATCAACAACAATCCGGAGACGGTCTCCACAGACTTCTCCATATCGGACAAGCTCTATTTCGAACCGCTCACCCTAGAGGATGTGATGCATGTTGTGGAGCTGGAGAAGCCCGTTGGGGTCATCGTGCAGTTCGGAGGTCAGACGGCCATAAACCTTGCAGCGGGGCTTAAGAGGAGAGGCGTAAGGATTCTCGGCACGAGCCTTGAGAGCATAGACCTTGCGGAGGACCGGGATCTTTTCGAGAAGAGACTCACTGAGCTTTCCATCCCCATGCCTGAAGGAAAGGTTGTGCACCATCGTGAGGAAGCCCTGGAGGCTGCCGATAGGATCGGATACCCGGTGCTCCTTCGGCCTTCCTATGTCCTGGGGGGAAGGAACATGGAAATCATCCATGCTCCGGATGAGCTGGAAAACTATATGGAGAAACTGCCTGAGGATACGAAGCTTCAGGGAATCCTTGTAGATAAGTATATAACCGGTGTGGAGTGCGA
>DAMDIS010000007.1:19116-35935 GCA_032100885.1 Proteiniclasticum sp. | reverse complement strand
AAAGATATCATGATCCCTGGCATCATGCAGCACATCGAAAGAGCGGGTGTCCACTCGGGAGACTCCATGGCGGTTTATCCGCCCATATCCCTCAAGGAAGAAACCCTTAGGGTCATTGTGGACTACACCGAGCGGATCGGAAAAGGTCTGAACATCATCGGGCTGTACAACATACAGTTTGTCGTGGATACACATGGCAGGGTGTCGGTACTGGAGGTGAACCCCAGAAGTTCAAGAACAGTACCGTTTATCAGCAAGATCACCGACATGAACATGGCGGATATGGCGACGAAGGCGATACTCGGTATAAGCCTTCTTGAGCAGAGGGTACCCCTTGGTCTTCTGCCTGCAAAGAGCGGCTACGCCGTAAAGATGCCGGTCTTCTCCTTCAGCAAGCTCCGTAAAGTGGACATTGCTCTGGGGCCTGAGATGAAATCCACAGGGGAAGTCATCGGACGGGACAGATCCCTAAACAAAGCCTTGTACAAAGCCATGATCGCCGCAGGCTACGAGATGGGCGAATATGGTAAGGTGCTCTTTACCATAGGAGACAGGGACAAGGAAGAGGCGCTTATGCTTGCAAGACGGTTCAGCGATATCGGATATGGCCTTGTGGCCACAAAGGGAACACGGGACTTTCTTCTGGAGAACGGGCTTAAGGCTGAGATGGTGAGGAAAATCGGGGAAGGGACGGAAACGGTCCTTGATGTCATAAGGGGCAGAAAGGTTCAGTTTGTGGTAAACACCTTCTCTCAGGCGAAAAGAGAATCGGTGGAAAGCAGCATTCCCTGCCTGACCTCCCTTGATACCGCTTCCGCCATTCTGGATGTTCTGGAATCCATGAACTTTTCTGTCGACGCCTATGAGGAGGTGAACGCATGAAGAGACTCATGAACATGGAGATTCTTGAAAATACGGGCATCGCAAAGGACGTCTATAGAATGATGCTTCGCGCGAAGGAGGTGGACTTTAGCGAACTTATGGCCGGATGTTTTCTGAACATCAAGGTAGAGAGCGGATCGGAGCTTCTTCTAAGAAGACCCGTTTCCATATTTGAGACAGATGAGTGCGAGAAAACCATAAGCATCATCTACAAGGTGCTCGGTAAAGGGACAGCGCTCATGAGCGGTCTGAAGGCCGGACATTTTCTCAGCGTGCTGGGACCCCTGGGCACAGGATTCCCTGTGCAGGATGACAGCGGAAAGGTTCTTCTTGTGGGCGGAGGTGTGGGTGTTCCACCCCTCTACGAGCTCGGCAAAAGACTGAGAGAAAAAGGGATTGAAGTTACGACGGTCCTTGGCTTCAGAGACGAGGAGAGCATATTCTGCAGAGAGGACTTCGAGAAGCTCGGACCCGTGCACATCGCCACAGAAGACGGATCCTTCGGAACAAAGGGATATGTGACTGATGCCATAGATGAAAAGGCGATAGACTTTGAGACACTCTATGCCTGCGGTCCGAAGCTTATGCTTCGGGCACTGGATGAAGGCTATCGGGAGACGAAGAAGGGGTTTCTCTCCTTTGAAGAGAGAATGGCCTGCGGAATCGGAGCATGCTATGGATGCATGACGGAAACAAAAGATGGACTGAAAAGGGTCTGCAAGGATGGTCCGGTGTTTACCCTTGGAGAAATCAGGTATGATTGATTCCATATTATAATAGAGAATTTCTGATATGAAGAAACTGCGGTGCTGAAGCACAAGAATTTCTGAGATCCGGAAATGCATATATGCCCCTGCTGAGCGCAGGGGTTTTTCCTGTTGGGCGTATTTCAAATATATATTTTTCGTAGCTGATTCTATCTCTAATGCACACCATCCTGATGCTTCATAACACTGCAGGAAATACTCCTGGCTCGTGACTAAAAATGCGAATAATTATTCATAAAAATATAAAAATGAATGATTTCCTTCAAAATAAAGGATTAATAATGGACAGAATCAAAAGTTCATCCTGTACCGTACGGAACATTAAAAGAGATAAGAGTATAATCATACGTTAATCAGTTATTACAAGTGCTGATAAATTGATAATTTCTTACGCAAATAATACGTTTACAGCAAAATTTTAGGGGGATAATTAAGTAAGTATCATCATAATTACGGATTTCGATAACATATTTATTGACTTGCATATTGTTCGATGTATAATAATAAAAATACAGCACACCGGAAACATTTTGTTCACAATAATGTTCTGAAGGGGAGGACGAGTGTTTCTGAGCTAAGAATAATCCAATAAAATCCAAGGAGGAAAATCATGAAGAAAAAAAGAATTCTTGCAATGTCCATGATGCTTGCAGCAGTGATGATGATCACAGCCTGCGGCGATACGGATACTCCAGCTGAAACGCCGGGAAACACTCCGGCGGAAACACCGGGAGAATCTGGCGAAGCCGGAGATGATGTACTGAAAGTGCAGTTTAATGTGGAAGTTGCTTCCATGGATCCGCAGATCGCTACAGACGGAACATCATTTGAAGTCATTGCAGCGGTAACAGAAGGTCTGTATTCCGTAGATGCGGACGGTTCAGCAATCCCTGCTATGGTGGATACCGTAGACAAGAGTGATGACGGACTGACTTACACCTTTAAACTGAAAGATGCCAAATGGTCTAACGGTACACCCGTTACAGCGCAGGACTTTGTTTTTGCCTGGAAAAGACTTGTCGATCCTGAGGTCGCAAGTGAATATGCATTCATCATGGGTGTAGCCGGTGTCAAAAATGCCGATGCCATCTCATCAGGTGAAATGGCAGTGGACGAGCTTGGCGTAAAAGCAGAAGATGAGAAGACACTGGTTGTGGAACTTGATTTTCCAGTACCATACTTTGAATCACTGATGTCATTCCCGTCTTTCCTTCCGATGAATGAAGAGTTCTTCACATCTGCAGGAGACAACTATGGAACATCACCAGAAACCCTGCTTGCAAACGGTCCTTTCAAGGTAACCGCTTATGAGCCTGCAGCAACAACCATCACACTGGAAAAGAATGCGGATTACTGGGATGCAGATGCGGTAGCACTAGCAGGAATCCAGTATCAGGTCATCAAAGATTCTCAGCAGACCATGCTCTCCTACCAGAATGGAGATCTTGATGTTGCGACACTTTCCGGAGAACAGGTGGAACAGTTTATGAACGACCCTGAATTCGTGAACGTCGTGGCCGGATACCTCTGGTATGTATCTCCAAACCAGCTTGTAGAAGGACTTGAGAACGTGAATGTCAGAACAGCTATGGCTCTGGCATTTGATAAGACTGCTGTTGCAGACAATATCCTGAAAGACGGATCCATTGCAGCAAACTTTGCAGTACCTACGCTTCTTGCAACTGGTCCTGATGGAAAAGACTTCAGAGAAACAGCAGGAACTTATCTTGAAACAGATAAAGCCAAAGCGCTGGAGTTCTGGAATGCAGGTCTTAAGGAGCTTGGTGTAACAGAACTGTCCTACACTATGCTTGTGGAAGATACGGAAGCTTCCATCAATGTGGCACAGTTCCTTCAGTCTGAATGGCAGACAGCACTTCCTGGCTTGACTGTAGAACTGCAGACCATGCCGAAGAAGAACCGTGTTGAAAGAATGCAGGCCGGTGACTATGAACTTGTTCTTACAAGATGGGGCCCAGACTATGCTGATCCTATGACCTACCTTGATATGTGGACTTCAGACAGTTCAAACAACTACGGAATGTGGTCAAACGCCGAGTATGATGCGCTGATTGAAGATGCTAAGAAGGGTGAACTTGCACTTGATCTTGAAGCCAGATGGGATGCACTGAAAGATGCTGAAAAGATGGTTATGGATGAAGCGGTCATCATGCCTGTATATCAGAAGGGTGACGCGGTTATGGTCAGAAGTGGAGTAGAAGGCATAGAGTTCCACTCAGTTGGAATCAACAGAGTCTTCAAGAACACAAAGAAGAATTAGTCTCGTGACATACTGAATAAACTGAAGAAGAGTGTGACGCTGTTGGAGAAACACATGAAAATGCAGCGTCCTTCTTCTGTTTTTTCGACTTTATACTATGAGGAGTAGTGCTATGAAAAAGTATATATTAAAACGTATCGGCATCTCCGCATTGACTCTGCTTGTCATACTTTTTATCCTATTCATTATGCTGGAGCTCATGCCGGGCTCACCATTCAACGATGAAAAGCTGACAGAAGCCCAGAGGGCAATCATCAATGCGAAATACGGCCTGGATAAACCTTTATTTCTCAGATTTTTCAATTACCTGAAAGCAATGGTTTCCGGGGACTTTGGTGTATCCTACAATATTTCAAAGAATACACCGATAACACAGCTTCTGCAGTCAAGACTTCCGCTTTCACTTAGAATCGGAGCCCAGTCAGTGCTTGCGGGCACTGCTATCGGAATCATACTGGGACTGATCGCAGCCATCAAGCATAATACAATATTCGATACCGTGACGACTGTGATTTCCGTTCTTGGTGTCAGTTTACCTTCTTATGTATTTGCCATGGCACTAATCTATACCATGGGTTTTAAACTGAAGTGGTTCCCACTTCTCTATCAGATTGAAGCACCCTTTGAATCCACTGTCCTTCCGACGGTAGCGCTGAGCATGTTCACCATTGCGACGGTGGCAAGATTCACAAGAACAGAAATGCTGGAGGTTCTGGGGTCTGACTATATGCTTCTTGCCGAGAGTAAAGGCATTGACAACAAACGGCTCATATTCGTCCATGCACTGAGAAATGCGCTGATTCCGATTATTACTGTCCTTGCGCCTCTTGTGGTGAGTCTTATGACCGGAAGCCTGGTCATCGAGAAACTCTTTTCCATCCCTGGAATCGGGTCTCTTATGGTCACCGCCATCCAGTCCAATGACTACAACGTCATTATCGCACTGGCATTTGTGTACAGCGTCATGTTTATCGGCATCATGCTTGTAGTGGATATCCTCTACGGCATCATCGACCCTAGAATAAGACTTGCAAAGGAGGATCTCCATGAATAATCTCTTGTATGAATTTAAACCGGATGATTTTGAGCTGATCGGAAAGAATCAGGACGATTTTGTGGATGAATCTTATGCAAAGGAATCTTACTGGAAAGATATCTTCATGAGATTCATCAAGAATAAAGGTGCGATCTTCGGACTGGTTTTCATCATCCTGATTGTGATCATGGCTGCAGCAGGACCGGGTATGAATGATTATACCTTTGACTCACAGATCATTTCGCACCAGAATCTTGCTCCACGCGTGAAGAGTCTTGAAAATCTTGGGCTGGGTATATTTGATGGGGCAGAGACCTTGAATACGTCCACAGGTGTTGTGGAAGTGAACAAATATGTGGATCCTCAAAAAGAAACCGGTCTTGAAAATACCTATTACTGGTTCGGCACCGATGTGCTCGGCCGTGATATTTTCACAAGAACCTGGTCAGGTACGCGGATTTCCCTCTATATCGCACTGGTTGCAGTGCTTGTGGATATGCTTTTCGGGATGAGCTATGGGCTCGTTTCAGGTTATTTCGGAGGCAGAGTGGATATGATCATGCAGAGATTTTCCGAAATCCTTAACGGCATACCCACGCTGGTCCTTGTGACGCTTCTGATTATTGTCCTTAAGCCCGGACTTTTTACCATCACCCTTGCGCTTGCCCTTACGGGCTGGATCGGGATGAGCAGAGTTGCAAGAGCTCAGGTACTTAAGCTCAAGGAGCAAGAGTTTATTCTGGCATCCAAAACCCTTGGTGCCAAGGATTTCTTCATCATCTTCAAGGAGATCCTGCCGAACATTTTCGGTCAGCTGATCATCATGTCGATGTTCTCAGTGCCTAATGCCATCTTTACTGAAGCATTCCTGGCCTTTGTAGGACTAGGAGTACCTGCCCCAAATGCTTCCCTTGGTTCGCTCATCAGCGATGCCTTCAAGTCATTCACCACGCATCCTTATATGATCGTGTTTCCTGTGATTGTTCTTGCGGTGATCATGCTGAGCTTCAACCTTCTGGCTGACGGACTCCGAGATGCCTTTGATCCAAAAATGAAAGAAAGGTAGGTGAATGACATGCAAAAAGAAGTTGTGCTGGATATCAAAAACCTGTCCATCTCGTTTAAAACCTCAGCAGGTGAGATTAAAGCCATCCGTGGCGTGGATTTCACCCTTTTTAAGGGAGATACTGTTGCAATAGTGGGGGAGAGCGGAAGCGGAAAGTCCGTTACGGTAAAGGCGATCATGGGCATTTTATCGGGTAACGAGACCGTAAACAGCGGAACCATTGATTTTACATACAGAAGAGGTGAAGAGCTGGTCCATGAGGATCTTCTCAAGCTCACAAGAACAGAGATGAGAAAGAGAATCAAGGGAAAGCGCATCGCCATGGTCTTCCAGGATCCCATGACATCCCTCAATCCGACAATGTCCATTGGTGCTCAGGTTATGGAGGGTATGATCTATCATTACGGAAAAAGCAGAGAAGAGGCGAAAAAGAAAGCCATAGAGCTGCTTGATCTTGTGGGAATCCCAGAGCCGGAGAAAAGAATGAAGAACTATCCTCATCAGCTATCAGGGGGAATGCGTCAGAGGGTGGTCATAGCCATTGCCCTTGCCTGTGACCCTGAGGTGCTCATCTGCGATGAACCGACTACGGCACTTGATGTGACCATACAGGCAAAGATTCTCGAGCTGATCAAAGAGGTGCAGACAAAGCTTGGCATCTCAGTGATCTATATCACTCACGATTTAGGCGTTGTGGCGAAGGTGGCAGATTATGTGGCGGTGATGTATGCGGGAAAATTCATTGAGAAGGGGACCACTGAAGAAATCTTCTTTGATCCCCGTCATCCCTATACCTGGGGACTTTTATCAGCCATCCCAAGTCTTGAGAAGACTGAGGATTCCCTCTATGCCATTCCTGGAAGCCCTCCAAACCTTCTGAATCAGGTGGTGGGTGACCCTTTTGCACCAAGAAATCTCTATGCGATGAATATCGACTTCAAGGAAGAGCCGCCAATGTTTAAGATAACGGACACTCATTATGCCAGCACCTGGCTACTGCATGAGAATGCACCTGACGTGGCTATGCCGGCCCAGCTTAAAGCAAGAATTGAAGTCATGAAGAAGGAGGCTGCAGATTATGGAAAATAGAAAACCTCTACTGGAGGTAAAGAATTTGAAGCAGCACTTCAGAGTGTCGAGAAAGTTCTATGTCAAAGCGGTGGATGGCGTATCCTTTGAGATCTATCCTGGTGAGACCTATGGTCTTGTGGGCGAATCTGGAAGCGGAAAGTCCACCATTGGGCGTTCTGTCATCAGGCTCTATGAACCTACTGACGGAGAAATCATATTCAATGGTATGGATATTTCAGGAAAACTGGATAAGGACACTTCGAAAGCGCTGCGTACCAATATGCAGATGATCTTTCAGGATCCGATGGCTTCACTGAATCCGAGAAAAAAGGTGCTGGATCTCATTGCACTTGGCCTTGATATTCATCATCCTGAAATGAAACAGGAGGAGAGAAAGCAGAAAGTCTACGACATTCTGGACCTTGTAGGTCTTTCCCATGAACATGCCAACCGTTATCCGCATCAGTTTTCAGGCGGGCAGCGTCAGCGTATCGGTATTGCAAGAGCGCTCATCATGAATCCGGACCTTGTTATCGCAGATGAAGCCATCAGTGCGCTGGATGTTTCCATTCAGGCTCAGGTGGTGAATCTCATGAAAGAGATTCAGAAGAAGACAAATATCGCCTATCTTTTCATCGCTCATGATCTGTCCATGGTGAAATACATCTCGGACCGGATCGGCGTCCTTCATTTCGGCCATCTGGTGGAGACCGGGACAACGGAGGAAATCTTCTCGAATCCCGTTCATCCCTATACAAAATCACTTCTTTCGGCGATTCCCCACCCGAATCCCATTACGGAAAGGGAGAGAAAAGCGGTCAGCTACAGCTATGAAGAAAGCGGAATCGACTATACCAAGGGAACCCTTATAAACATCGGTGGAACGCATATGGTCCTGGCAACAAAAGAAGAGCTTGAAAAGTGGACCGGTGAAAAAGAGAAGAACAAAGGAGATAAAATGCCCGTAGGTCTGTAGAATAAACGAATGCAGGGGTGTCAGAAGAGGCAGCCCTGCATTCCATTTTAAAGTTCTGCAATGTTCAAAAGCAGGTTCGACAGGGAATCAGGATATCGGTTCTAAAGTGAACGATCTGCTCACTAAAGGTTGACAAGAGCAGTATTCCCCATTAGAATTCTAATAGATACTTTAAATCAGTCCCGTGAGGCTGAAAAGAGAAGATGAATACTTTCCGATCCGCGCAGAGTTTCTCTGCAAAGATCTGTTATGGTTAACTGACCTCTTTTTACCACGGGTAAAGGAGGTTTTTATTATGGGAAAAAGTCTACAAGGTCTGAATCTATCTTTTGCAGATAAGAATATTTCTGTATTAAGCTTCACTTTGGCCTGTAAAATTATGGAGATTTCACATTGCTTGCATAGAGCCGTGGGGAATCTCTTTTTTGAGCTGAAAGAGAAATATCTTCCTTTCTTATTCATGGCTGAAATGAAAGGAAGAGTGAGCACCCAGGAAAAGAAGGGAGAGGTGAAATATGAGGAATAAAGCGCTTGAAGTGAACCTTCCGGGACTAAGTCTCAAGAATCCGGTGATGCCTGCCTCCGGATGCTTCGGGTTCGGAAGAGAGTATGCGGAGTACTACGACCTGTCACTCTTAGGTGCCATCATGATCAAGGCGGTAACCAGGGAGCCAAGAAAAGGAAACGGCATGCCAAGACTTGCGGAAACCTCATCGGGTATGCTGAACGCCATAGGACTTCAGAATCCTGGACTTTTAGGAGTGAGTGGAGAAATCTCCTGGCTGGAGAAGTATGACACGAAGGTCATCGCAAACATTGCAGGTTACACGGAAGACGAATATGCTCATGTTTCCGAGGAAATCTCAAAGCACAGAAATGTCTCCGCCCTTGAGATCAACATCTCCTGTCCCAATGTGAAGGAAGGGGGAATCCTGTTTGGTCAGGACCCCGAGGTTGCCTTCAGGCTGACAAAAAGAATCAAGGAAGTGTCCTCGAAGCCTGTATACATGAAACTGAGCCCCAACGTCACGGACATCACCGCCATGGCAAGGGCCGTGGAGGAAGGAGGTGCGGACGGCATCACCATGATCAACACTTTAGTGGGCATGCGCCTTGACCTTCATACGGGAAGACCCGTTCTTGCCAATGGAACGGGAGGGCTTTCAGGCCCGGCCATTAAACCTGTGGCCCTCCGAATGGTCCATGAGGTGTTTAAAGCGGTGGATATCCCCATCATCGGAATGGGCGGGATCTCGACGGCCGAGGACGCTCTGGAGTTTTTCTATGCAGGGGCGAGCGCCGTTGCCGTGGGTACGGAAAACTTTGTGAATCCCTATGCATGTCCCAAGATCATTGAGGAGCTTCCTGAAGTGCTCAGAAGATACGGATTTAACTGCGTGAAGGATGCTGTCGGATACAGTCATCGATAGAAGAAGGAGAGAAAAAATGAAAGATGTGATCATTGCCCTGGATTTTAAGAACAGAGAAGAAGTGATGGTGTTTCTTGAGAAGTTTACAGAGCCTGTCTACGTGAAGGTGGGGATGGAGCTCTACTATGCTGAGGGACCGGATGTGGTGCGAGAGATCAAGGCTCTTGGTCATAAGGTATTCCTGGATCTCAAATTCCATGATATTCCAAATACCGTTATGGGCGCCGTGAGAAGCGCATCCTCTCTTGATGTGGACATGATGAATCTCCACGCCATGGGTGGAGGGGAAATGATGAGATCCGCCATGGAGGCGCTTAACCATAAAGAGGTGAAACCCCTCATGATTGCAGTGACGATTCTCACCAGTATGGATGAAGATGCCCTGAAAAATGAGCTTCATATAGAGCTTCCACTTGAAGAGGAGGTTCTGTCACTTGCCAGGATGACTAAGGACTCAGGTCTTCAGGGTGTGGTCTGCTCTGCACTTGAGGTGCCTCGTCTTAAGGAAAAACTGGGGAAGGATTTTCTGACTATAACGCCAGGGATAAGGCCTATGGATAGTGCGCTCGGGGATCAGAGAAGAGTGGTGACCCCTTCCATGGCAAGGCAGCTGGGTTCTGACTTCATCGTGGTCGGAAGACCAATAACAAAGGCTGAGCATCCCTATGATGCCTATAAAAAGATCAGAAATGAATTTCTGGGAGGAGAACAAGGATGAAAGAAATTGCAGAAATACTCTTGAAGATCAGAGCGGTGAGTCTTTCGCCAAGTGATCCCTTCACCTGGGCATCAGGAATCATCTCGCCCATATACTGCGACAACAGGCTTCTTCTTTCCTACAGAGAGGAATGGGGACAGGTCATTGATGCCATGAGAGAAGTGATCGAGGAAAGGTTTCCCGATGTCGAGTGCATCATGGGTACTGCTGCAGCAGGAATTCCCCATGCCTCGGTGCTGGCCTATCTTATGGAAAAACCGTCGGGGTTTGTTCGTGGAAAAGCAAAGGATCACGGAAAACAGAACCAGATAGAAGGAAAGGTCCATGAGGGAATGAAGGTGGTTGTGATAGAAGACCTCATATCTACCGGCGGATCCTCCATCGAGGCTGTTCTGGCCTTAAGAGATGTAGGGTGTGAGGTTCTTGGTCTTCTCTCCATCTTTACCTATGGAATGGAAAAGGCGGAAAAAGCCATGAAGGAAAACCATATAAGGCAGTACTCCCTTGCAGACTACAGTGAGCTTCTGGATACTGCGCTGGAGATGGACTATATCAGCGGCAGGGACAGAGAGAAGCTTAAGATCTTCATGGAAAATCCCAGGGATGAAGGATGGAGAGACCTATAGAGTCCTGAAGAAAAGATTGAAGGTTTCATGTAGGCCAAGAGATATTTGAACAAGAAGATGAGGATGATCCAGATGCGGATTGTCCTTTTTTTATGCGGGTTTATCGGTATACTGAGATTATTGATATATATTTCAGGTTTAATTTGCATTTATTATACATTTTAGTTGACTGTGTAGCTCATACCTAGTTTAGAATAGAGTTAACAGACGAGGGGGGAAGTCATCAATGAAGATCAGTGAAGTGGAACTTTGGACAGGAATGGACCGTACCAACATCAGATACTATGAAAAGGAGAGTCTCATCAGTCCCGTAAGAGGGGATAACGGATATCGGGATTTCACGGATGAAGATGTGGAAAGGCTGCTGAGAAGCCTGCATGTGCCGGTGGAAAAGATCAGAACGCTTTTTGAAGGAAGATCTTCTCTTGATCGTATCCTTGAGGAGCAGCTGACTATCCTTGAGGAGCAGAATGAGGAAGTTAATTTTGCAAAAGATCTCTGCAGAAAAATGCTGAGAGAAGACAGTTCTCTACTGAATCTTGATGTGAGAAAATATCTGAATCAGCTGGAACATAAGTCGAAGGAGCTGAACACGAACTATTTTTCGGTGAAGAGGGACAGGCTTCCTCAGGTATACAGCGTCTTGAACAGAGCGCTCGCCAGGCTCATCGATATACAGATCTATTCAGTTATCATCGACAGCATTCTAATATGGGGCTTTCATTTTGTCACAACAGGCTTCAATTTTTTACAGCATTTTGCAGTTTCTGTGATCATGGCTCTGATGATGCTTTTCATCGAACCGTTTTTCCTTTCCCGATTTGCGACAACTCCAGGAAAAGCAGTTTTTGGCATGAAGATCACCTCAGCTGGTGGCGAGTATCTTTCCTACAGGGAGGCTATGAGAAGAACTTTTGAGGTCATCAGATACGGACTTGGTTTCCAGATTCCTATTTATAATTACTACAGGCTTTACGTCAGTTACAAGGCGCTTAAAGAGGAAGAGACACTTCCGTGGGATTATGATATCTCATATACCATGAAGCGTGAAACGATATATCGCAGAGCATTGTTTATAAGTGTTGAGGCAGTTGTCATAACTGCTGCATTTTTTCTTATTCAGGTGGAGAAGCTGCCTCCGAACAGAGGAGAACTCACCATAGCAGAGTTTGTTGAAAATTACGATCACTATAAAAATATCATGAATTTTGATGAAGACTATGAACTGAACAGATACGGAGAATGGATCAGTACAAGAGACGAGAGAGATATCGTCATTGAACTTTCTCACTTCGAAAAGCCCGCCTTCAGGTTTAATCTTAAGGATCAGATCATCAAGAGCGTATCCTTTGAAGTGAAGGTAAATGGAAGAAAAATGCCCCTGTCCAGCAACAGAATAGAGATTCTCCTGACTACTCTCGCGTTAGCTGGTGCACAGAAAGAGGTAAGTCTTTTTAATGATGTCTTTGATGAGATGATAAACGATTTTTATCTGCACGGGTGGGATTTTTCAAGCTTCAGAAACAGTCTTTATGGCGTGGAATATGAAGCAGAGATATCCTATTCTGGGTATGAGGAGATGAGTGGTGTTCTTCTTCCTATTGATGAAGCTGATGAGCATAGCTACAGTCTTTATTTTTCTGCAGAAGTAGACGGGGTAAGAGCGGTAAAACCCTGATTATAGAGAAGAACGTCGTATCTTTTTTGACTGGTTTTTGGAGGGCGAAGAATGAACGGTACGCACGGTGGTGTGAGAGTACGGGGGTTAGTCACCCCCTCCTACTCGATTTCGCATGAGTAAAAAAATCTGCAGCTGAACGAATACGGAATTTTTCTGTGCCTTATACTTTAGGTAATAATAAATATGGAACAGATATAATTAGAGTGTGTAATCGGTCTTGATATAGTGTACAATCATGATAAGAAAGAAGGTGTTTCGGTGAGGAGCAGAAAATTATTATTGAGCAGCATAATCGTAATTCTGGCCATATCGGCTGGTGCGTTTTTCCTGTATCCAATGAAGTTTGAAAGATACCTCTCAGTAAGAGATGGTCTTTTAATAACACATTACGCAGGATCCATTGATCCGTCTGATGGCACACCGAATAGTGAATCAAAAGACTACTTTCTGGAACCGGGTTCAACAGAAGCCGAGGAGTTCATAAAGATGATGAGCAAACATTCCTTCCACCGTGGTCTTTCCTATTTTGGTGATGAAAGCTCTATTGAGGGTTACGGTGGACACATGATCAGTATTGCTTCAGGAGACCATACCATTAATCTGGCTGGCAATAGAGAAATTCTGATTGACGGGAAAGTAAACAAAATGGGGTACTGGAAGAATAAAAAATCACTTTCGCTGATAGAAGATATTATAAAGATTCTTGAGAATATGACTGAATACAAAATGGAAATGGAGCCTTAAAATGCAGTCTGCTCCATACAGCTGAGGAGAGGATAAATTGGAAAGAGTGGAAGAACCTAAATTCTATATTGAGACCACCATGACTAAAGAAGACTATAAGAAGTTTCTATATATCGCAACGTTCAGACGAAACAAGGTGCTGATTCCACTTCTGATATTCATGTCAATTATTGGAAGTGTGGTAATCGGATTCGATACCGACGGGTTCAGCTGGGTCAGATTTATCTTGAGCTTCCTTGTGCTCACACCCTTAGCTTTTGTCATCATCATTTTTCAGATCGAACGAAAAAATGCAAAGAGGATAAAGACGGACCAGACGGGATCTTTTGACAGTATAAACAAACTGACATTTTATGAGGATAAGATGATGCTTCAGAATGAAGCCTTTAAATCAACTGGAGAAGTTCAGTATGCTCAGTTTTATGGGGTACTGGAGAGTAAAGATTATTTCATTTTCTACGTGACAGTAAATCAGGCTTCACTGATCCGAAAAATAGATGTGGAAGACGTGAGCAGCTTCAGAATGTTTTTGATGAACAAGTTTAAAAAGAGATACAGGAAAATATAAGTTGAATCGAATGAGCAGGAAGGGGACAAAGCATACTGGAAGAAAAGAGATAACTTGCGAAAAGAAAGAAACTCAGCAGCATTGTAAACATCCTACTGGCATGATATGGATCTCCATGGGCTTAACCAGAACCATGGCAGAGAAGAGAGGGAATATCGCACTGTTTATCATAGGGGATGCACTGATTGCTCTCAGCATATCGGTATTAAAAAGATCTCTATTTTAGAAAGCAAAGCTGAAGAATATTGCAGGATCATTGTTCTATAAAATTTTCAGAAAATTATTTGTCCGTAACGGTTATTTTAGATTAAGATTCTGAGTAAAGGCCAAAAATGTTTTGGAGGGTTAGTATGAATAGAAGTAAATTCAGTGTTCTCATCATTTTTCTGGTTGTTGTATTGGTTTCAGCAGGAGGCGGATTCTTTGCAGGAAGGAACATGGGCGTCAAAAACGTCAATATCTCTGTAGCTGGAAACTCTGATATCGTAAGCATCAGGATGACAGATCAGCAGTCCATGCCTTCAGGAACAGGTTATACAGTAATTCTTAGGAACATGAGTGACTACATCATCCGACAGAAAGCAGTGTATATTAGCTATCCCATAAGAACTGGCAATAATCTTTCCATGAACAAATGGAAAGTGGAGATGACAGGCAACAAGCTTGATCTTAAACCAGGTGAGGAGATTACGCTTAATGCATTCATCCCTCTGGAGATTACAGAGGACAGCAGCAGCCTCGATATCGATCAGCCGCAGTATGAGATCAGCGGCTACCTTGGTGAAGTGACCGCTACGACTCACTTTACTCAAAGCGGAGAGCTGGCAGAGTAATTCAGTTTAGACCGAGCAGAGAATCACATTTCTTCATGATAGATTAGATGATGAGGAAGTGTGGTTTTTTTCTTGTAACGGAATTGGCTCTTCTCAGCATCTCATGACAAAGTACCTGCTGACTATGGTAAAATAGAAACAAGTTAGTTAGTTTATGTCAGAGGTTGGTCATAGGCATGGAAAGC
Organism: Proteiniclasticum sp.; assembly: GCA_032100885.1. Classification (GTDB taxonomy): domain Bacteria; phylum Bacillota; class Clostridia; order Clostridiales; family Clostridiaceae; genus Proteiniclasticum. Next base: position 21,071 of record DAMDIS010000007.1, on the reverse strand, counting down.
AGGACTATATGAGAAGTTTATGACAGTCTATTACAAGGGGGAACATTATGGAGAAAAGAAGATTTGAGAAATTGGGGATTTCGCCTTCACTACTGGGATATGGGTGCATGCGTTTTCCCATGAATGAAGACAAGAGTATAGACGAGGAAAAATCACAGGAACTTCTTGATCAGGCAATTGCCAGTGGAGTCACTTATATTGACACAGCTTATCCTTATCATGACCAGCAGAGTGAGAAGTTTGTGGGTAAAGCGCTTGCAAAATATGACCGGGATAGCTTTTACCTGGCCACCAAGCTTCCGGTGTGGCTGATCAAGGAGACTTCCGATGTCAGATTCTATTTTGAGGAGCAGCTGAAAAGACTTCAGATGGACAGGGTGGATTTCTATCTCTTTCATGCACTGAATAAAGAACGCTGGGAAGAAATCAAAAGGCTGGATATGATTCGTGAGGTGGAAAAACTTCGCGATGAAGGGAAAATCAGCTATATCGGTTTTTCCTTCCACGATGAATATCCTGTATTTGAGGAAATCCTGACTTATAGAGACTGGGATTTCTGCCAGATCCAGCTTAATTATGTGGACACGGTCATCCAGCAGGGCATGAAGGGATATGATCTGGCTGAAAAGATGGGCATACCTGTAGTCATCATGGAACCGGTTAAGGGTGGAGCCCTTGCTAAGCTTCCTGCAGTCATGGAGGACATCTTCCGTGAGGTTAGTCCAGAAAGATCCGTTGCATCCTGGGCTTTCCGCTATGTGGCTTCACTTCCCAACGTCAAAGTCATTCTATCTGGAATGACGGAGATGAATCAGCTTGAGGATAATCTGCATACCTTTGGAGATTATCAGTCCCTAAGTCCTCTAGAGAGCGAAGCGGTGGAGAAGGTGACAAAGATCTACCGAAGCAGACAGATGAATGAATGCACTGCCTGCGGATACTGTATGCCTTGTCCTTTCGGGGTGAATATACCAGGAAACTTCAAAATCTGGAATAACGGTGCAATCTATGACGATCCTGCCGGAGCAAAGATGAATTACCAAAAAATGGATGAATCAAAAAGAGCTTCCATGTGCCAGGAATGTGGTCAATGCGAGCCTCAGTGTCCTCAGTTCATTACGATTATAGATGATCTTAAGAAGGTGGCACTTGCTCTTGGCTGATCTTAATTTTGAGTCTTCAGGAGAGTTAGTCTGTAACGCTATCTTATTGCATAGAATTGAACAAAGTAAAAAAGAAGAAGTTTATCAGTTTGTGATAAGCTTCTTCTTTGCATATGGGGTAATAATTAGACTGATATTAATGTACAGGCTTGCTTTGAAATCATGGACAATGAGCAATATTGAACGATACAATCAGATCAGGTTACATGATCATTGCTGATCTTTTTAGCCATAAGAATTTTTATTGTGACTCTGATGTTTTCCAGTGCTTGGACTGGATCGTTTGTCTCCATAACGGACTGTTCGAGCGGACAGACTCCTGTTTTATCTCTGTTTATAATATGGGGAACCACGGATCTCGCGTGAAGCTCAACATGGTGAAGCTCTGCAGCCTCCACTGCAGCCTTACTTGCTACGGGAGTATAAATGACTCTGATGCCTAGATGAACAGCAAGAAGTAGTGCTGCTTTTCCGATGACCTTGTCGATGAGAACAAGATCTTTTTCTACTGATCCTTCTGGATACTTTTCCATGAACTCAAGTAGAGGTTTTACCCCTATGCTGCCTGAGATATGAAGGAGTTTGTCTCCACTATAGATGAGACAGGCTGCATTCTTTTCTTCAAGAAGATTAAGCATGGTTTCTGACAACATATCCACCTGCCTTTTCAATGAGTCTGATCACCACAGGTATGAAGATAAGCTGAATCAGCATTCCAGGGATTCCTGTAATGAGCGCTCCTGTGAAATAGCCTCCTGGTGAGAGTTTGAGTCGAAGAAGAGGCTGCAGTGA
>DAMDIS010000007.1:13490-19106 GCA_032100885.1 Proteiniclasticum sp. | reverse complement strand
AAAATACGGTGAGAGCAAGGAACAGTCTTCCGATGATCATGGAAAGAATGAGAGACAGATAGATATTCAGCTTTCTGTTTTTGTAGAAGTATCCTGCAGTAAATCCATATACCGTAACTTCCACGATCATGAAGTAGAGTATGGGAACTGCCGGCATTCCAGTAAAAATGTAGCTGAAGATCGGTGCCAGAAAACCGATGAGAGCTCCCTGTATGCCTCCAAGGTATAGACCAGCAATAAGAACTGGAATATGCATGGGAAGAAATACAGGACCTGTACCTCCGAACAAATGAAATATCTGAGGAAGAAGGATGCTGAAAGCTAAGAATAGTGAAGTGTATGTTATCTTACGGGTATTAGACATGGTTTACCTCCATAGTACTAATTGCTAATTGAAAAAGTTATTTCTTTAATCCAGGCATTGTAAGCTGATAGTCACACTGCTCAAGATATATTACATCTGACTATTATCTCATGAGTTGCTTTTTTTATGCAAGCAACTATCTTATTGAATAAGAAACATTGTTGAAATTCATTATTTGATTTGTTTCTATTATGCTGTAAAATTGTGATATTTCAAAGATATCTACACTTTCATTGTAAAAATTATCGCAATATTATAAAATATAGATTAAGTGAATAATTTCTAAACACTATATATTTTCAATGAAGTAGAATATCTTTATATCTGAATATCTTTTTTTAGACCGAAATGTATTCGTTTACAAATAACTCCCTAAAATAGCAGTTAATGAGGTGATACATTGAATCGTGGTAAATGGTGTTAAATTAAGGGTTAATTATTTGTGTTGATGTAGCTCTACGTATCAATGTAAATTAAGACGAAGGAGAGATGGTAATGTCATATTATAGATCAAATCATGAAGTCATTAAAAATCTTAATGGTAACATGAGAACACGCGCATTCACTCAATCCATACAAAAGTATATTTTAGATTTATTAAATGGAATTCGGATTGAGAATCTTGAAAACCTAAAAATTGAAATGGATATGGATGACATATAACTGGAACACAAGATGAAATTATAGCTATTCTTAAAGTCTTAAGATTCTTTGAGACTGCAATGTTTGAGCAGTATCAGTCATCGCATAGATGTGCTTATCTGATTCACTTAACATTAGGAAATAAAAAGGGTGAATATCTTAAAGATATGTCTGACGATAGGATATGGAGTCTTGTCTCAAAAACTGATAACTCGGTGTTTGTAGATGCTGCAGGTCCTTATGGTTATTATTCTATGCTAGAGGAAGTGGGATTATTTGAGGCTATGTCAGAAGCAGCACCGTCAGCTGAATTTACTGTGAGCTCATCAGGATATGTTACCGGAGCCAGTGTGGCATTAAATGGAGAGCTTCGAGATGGTTTACTCCGAATTGCTAATTTCTGTGAAGCAGATGAAGATGGAGATGGCGATAATTTGGAAAATGATAGTTGGGATACTCAGAAAGTCTATGACCCGGTAATAAAAAATACATATAACTGAATTTACTTTAAGAGTAGTATTAAATCATATAAATAAGTTGCCGAGCTCATTCATACACTTAGAGTATATTTTGAGTTTCTTAATGTTATTTGCAGAAAACATGAAAGGGGAAATATGATGGACGATAAACAAGTCGGTGTTCAAAAAAAAGCTAAAAGTAAAATTCGTTCTCATTCAAATAAAATTGGGTTGATGGGAAAAGTTCTGTTAGTACTGCTGCTTATGGTGATTATTTTTGTTGGAACAAAAGCGCTAGGTGAAGACAAGGGAGGTATGGAAATAGTTACTATTTCCGATTTACAAGATATTATAGGGATCAGTGAATTTAATACTTTTCAGGCTGTTTACAACGGTATAGCAGAAGTGAAGAATAAAGAGAATTCAGAGAAGGTTGACTACTACGTATCATACAATGCAAAGGTAAAAGTCGGATTTGATTTTAATAAGTTGATAATTGATTCGAAAGAAAAAGAAAAAATTATCGAGTTAAAAATTCCTGATATCATAATTCAGGATGTTAATGTTGATATGGGAACACTGGATTATATATTCATAAACGACAAAGTTAATAGAAGCGGAGTCTCTGATGAGGCGTACGATGCGTGTATTGAAGATGCAATCAAAGAAAGTAGCGAAGAGGATGAAATCTTTGAAATTGCCAGAGCGAATGCAGAAAATAGTATGAAAGCTCTTGTAACACCTTTCATAAAAGATACTGACTATGAACTAAAGGTTATTTTTGGAGGTGAAGAATGATTATGTTTAAGAAGGTATCGGCAATGATACTTGGTATAGGATTGTCATTAATTCTATACTCGTGTAATAATCAGAATTTAATAGATAGGAAGCCTGAAATTATTGAAATGAAGACTATTACAGAGCTTGCGACTCTAGAATGTTATTACCATAATGTCGCAAAAGTAAAAGAGAAGGATGCAACTAGGTTTTTATTTTGGACTAAGGATAAGAACTTTTGGATTGAGTATAGTGGTATTGTCAAGATTGGAATCGATCCATCTATGTTGGATATTGAAGTCAATGAGGAAAGTGTAAACATACATATTTCAAAAGCAAAAGTTCTAGATTACAAAGTAGATCAAAATTCTTTAACTGATGCTTCATACATTGTTGATAAGGACTCAGCAAAAATCACAGCTGAAGATGAAACAGCAGCTTTTGCATTGGCACAAGAAAATATGTTCTTGACTGCCTCCAATGACAAAGCTCTTCTGACAAATGCTCAAGAAAGAGCAAAAAAACTACTCGAAGAATATGTTTCGAATGTCGGAAAAAGCGTTGGTAAAGAATACTCAATTAAGTGGATCGAGATACCATATCCAACTGTTCCGGATCCAGGACAATAGGATATTAAATTTGTACAGTGATAAATTTAAAACAAAGGGAGGTAGAACTTGAATCATTGAAGAGTATTTTTAAGGATCGAATATTTAAAATACCAGATTACCAAAGAGGTTACGCTTGGCAGGAAAGACAACTCAAAGATTTCTGGGAAGATATTGTTAATTTACCAAATGACAGATTTCACTATACAGGGTTATTGTCGCTTAAACTTGTACCGAAGAAAAGTTGGGAACATGATAATTGGACTTCAGAAAGGTGGTTAATAAATGAGAGGGCATTTCGGCCATTTCATATTGTTGATGGTCAACAAAGACTTACTACTTTCGTGATTTTCATCAATGAAATCGTCAATCTAGTAAAATCTTTTCAAGAGAATCAAAACAAGTCAATCACAGATATCTATATTGGTACTTATACTGTAAAGCAAATACAAGAAGAATACCTTGCAATTCAGATGCCACCCAAGAACATTACAACTACATATAAATTCAGTTATGAATATGATAACCCTAGTTTCAAATATTTAAGACATAGAATTTTGGGTGAACCAGGTGCGGGAACAATTACCGAAACATTCTATACTCTGAATCTAGAAAATGCCAAAAATTTCTTTAGAGATAATCTGCTCAATTACTATGAAAAGTATGGAATTGTTGAGATTGAACAACTATTCAGGAAAGTCACACAAAATCTTATGTTTAATCTTCATGAAATTGAGGATGATTTTGATGTATTTGTAGCATTTGAGACTATGAACAATAGAGGAAAGAAGCTGTCAAACCTTGAACTACTTAAAAACAGACTAATTTATCTCACTACATTGTATGAACCGTATGAAATAACAGACGATGAAAGAGCTATCTTAAGAGAGGATATCAATAGCGCGTGGAAAGACGTATATTATCAGTTAGGTAGAAATAAGCAGAGACCTTTATCTGATGATGATTTTCTGGCTGCCCACTGGATTATGTATTTTCAGTATACTCGACAAAAAGGTGATGACTATATTAAGTATTTGTTGGATGAAAAATTTTCACCTCAAAATATTTTCCACAAAACAGAAGTAAAACTCGATTCAATTGCATCAATTACTGAGGTGAAAGATGAGACAGGTGAAGAAGAGATTGAGGAAAATGGTATAGAGGAGAAAATCATATTTAAAGCAAAGCTCGCTCCTACTGAAATCTCAGAATATGTCAAGAGTTTGCAATCTGCAGCTGTTCATTGGTATAACACTTTTAATCCTTTGAAAAATCAGGATCTAACGAAAGAAGAGCAGCTCTGGCTTGATAGGTTAAACAGAATTGGAATAGCTTATTTTCGCCCCCTTGTTGTAGCTTCATATCTAAGAAGTGATATCACAACAAAGAAGAGAATTAGCTTATTTAAAGAAATAGAACGTTTTATTTTTATTGCCTTTCGAATAGGTAGAGCTTTCTCAACATATCGTAATAGTGAATATTATCGACTGACTAAATTATTACAAAATGGTAGTGTAACCATAGAATACGTCATTTCAACATTAAGAGAACGTATTGAGGATTGGTTGAGTCCAGCAACACAACTTGATACTCAGTCCTTTAAAGCTTATTTAGGACGACATTTTAAAAATGGTGGTGGTTACTACTGGTGGAATGGTCTATATTACTTTTTATATGAGTACGAACAGGATAAAGTCTTAAAAAATGGAAACCCTAAAATAGACTGGATTCATTTCGTGAAAAGTGAAAAAGATAAAGTGTCTATTGAACACATCTATCCGCAGAATGATGAAAACAAATATTGGAAGAAAGCATTTAAGCAATACTCTAAAACACAAAAGAACAACTTAAAGGGATCTTTGGGGAATCTGCTGCCACTTTCTAGTAGCAAGAATTCAAGTATGCAAAATGATAGTTTCCCTAATAAAAAATCACCAGTGGGTAAGTCACATATGGGATACACTGACGGATCGCACTGTGAAATTGAAGTAGCAGGCTATGATGATTGGGATGCACATGCAATACTCGAAAGAGGATTGAAATTACTTGATTTCATGGAAAAAAGATGGGAGATTAAATTTGAATCATTAGACGATAAAAAATCAATTTTGTTTCTCGAATTTATGTAACAGGCAGATTTTATAAAATAAGGGTTGATGTTTCGTTGCCATAGGCGGTTATTTCATGACATAATGATCTACTGCGTACTTAAAAGAATTGATGAAAAATATAGTAGCATCCCTACTTACATCAGCCTTTGGGTTGATGATATCGAAGCCATGATAGCAGCCTGAATAAACCTTGAAATCAACAGGTACACCTGCTTTTCTCAGATTTTCAACGTACTGGATGGTCTCATCTCTGAATGGTTCAAGATCACCTACAAATGTAACAGCTGGAGGAAGATTTCGATAATCTGTAGCTCTTGCCGGAGCTGCATAATAAGGAACGTCTTTTCCAAACAACTCACCTAGATATAGCTTCCAGGCTAATTCGTTCATCCTGGAGTTAAGTACAGGTGCGTTGTTTTCTTTTGCGGATTCTGTGATCATCCGGTCATCTATCATAGGATATAAGGGCATCTGGAACGAAATTTTCACTTCATCCTTATCTCTTGCATAGAGACATAGAGCAGCTGTTAATCCTCCACCAGCACTTTCGCCACCTACCATCAGCTGATCAGGTCTTATTCCAAGTTCTTCTGCATGGTTTTTCATCCACTTAAGGGCAGCATAGGCATCTTCCAAAGCTGCAGGGTAAGGTGCCT
>DAMDIS010000007.1:6206-13480 GCA_032100885.1 Proteiniclasticum sp. | reverse complement strand
AAGGTGCCTCAATGGATAATCTGTAATCCGGCGCGATAACGATGCAGTCCTTCGCTTCAATCAGTTTCTTATAGGTGCTTAGAAAGAACTCGGGCACCCCAAGAGCATAGCCGCCACCATGAAGCCATAACACTCCAGGTACGTTATTCACTTTATGTTGAGGTTTGTAGATACATAATCGCAGTTTGGTGCCATCTTCACGAGTAATCCATTCTTCAGTCGATTCAATGCCTTGGACTTTGCGAAGTTTTGCCTTATCGGCCAGCTTATTAGCATTGTGCATAAGCTTAAGAAATTTGGATTCATCTGACTTGCGGAAAAACAGATTAAAAATGAATCCTTTTAGTCTCAGCTGTCTGTCGATCATTCTATAACTTACTTTCATGGTAACACCTCCAATTCAGGATAAACCTAGATAGATTTACTTTAGCGGTCCATCTTGATTTCGTACTATAATCGCGTAAACTGATGTCACGTGACTTAACTGACACTCAGTTTGCGCGTTTTCATATTCTCTATAAGATTCGGGTAGTTTTGTTTGATCTCTCGGCCTAGATACGTCTATGATCTGCTTCACCATTCTTTCTTACCATTATGTACTCAGCATCATTTACGCCATCAAGATACAGGAAACTCTTCACGTCCACCTGAACAACAGTTACTTTGTCCATGGAAGCTAAGGCCTGAAGACTTGGATGTTTCTCTACCAGTTTTTCAATAATTTCCCTGTTCAGCTTCTCATCATGAATGATGGTGGAATGTCCATAGACAGTCAGTGCTTTCACTGTAGGCTCATGATCCAGGATATGCTCTCTGGTATCAATAAGAAGACTTACCTCTGGATTCTCTTCCATGTTGGTGTACTTCATGCTGCCTATTAGGGTGAGCATATAGAGCTTAGTTCCTTCTTCATCGGAAAGATAGAGCATCAGGGAACTGTTGGTCAGGTTATCTTTACAGGTGGACAGGACACAGAAGTTGTTCTCTTTTACCATGGCTTTGCATACATTGATTTTCATGTTCTTTCCTCCGATTATGTGTTTAATGTTTCTTTCAGTATAGCATGTCCTGAAATGGCAATGCTATGTCTAAGATTGATTCAGCGGCAGAGTATAACGAAAGGAAGTAGAAGGCCAGATTATCTGATGGAACCTTCCTGTAATATTTTGATTGAAGGGAGGTTGAAGGTTATCAAGTGGTCCCATTGCCGGAGGCCGATATCGCCATAGACAGGTATTTACAGATCATATGTTATTGTCATCCGAACAAAACAGCTACAATATGATGCGCAGGTTTCGAATGTCACTATATATTATACGTTTGAAGTTGTTAAAAATTTAACCCAATGGTATACTTTATACATTGTTTACAAGTTAATCAAGTATGAAAATTGAGGTGGAATTATGCTGGAAGCCAGTCCCTTGGAAATCGAAATCTGTGTTGGAAGTTCCTGTCATCTGAAAGGCTCCTATGAAGTCGTCAAAGCTATGGAGAATTATATCGAAAGTAATAGATTAACTGATGATATTAAGCTTAAAGGCAGCTTCTGTCTTGGCCACTGCACAGAAGGTGTCAGTGTGAGAATGGACGGGAAGCTCATTTCTCTATCACCGGAGAATGCAGAAGAAGCACTGAAAAAAGTGTGGGAGGAGAGAAGAAATGCAGCTGATCAACTTTAAGGAAGCGAACTGCAAGAACTGCTACAGATGTGTGAGAGCATGTCCGGTTAAGGCCATAAGGTTTCAGGACCATCAGGCGATCATTGACGATTCAAGATGCATAGCCTGCGGACAGTGCTTCCTCGCCTGTCCGCAGAATGCCAGAGATATCCAGAGCGACCTGCCTAAGCTTAAGAAAGCGTTTTTTGAAGGAAAGACAGTGGTTGCACTGATCGCTCCCTCATTTTCTGGATTCTACAGAAACAAGGGCGGGTTCATCCATGGACTAAGAGAACTTGGCTTTTCGAAGATCGTTGAAGTCTCCTCAGGGGCAGATGAAGTGACGGCGGCCTACGAGAAATACATATCCGAAACTAAACCGGAATATGCCATCTCAAGCTGCTGCCCGACGGTGAACCTCATCATCAGGAGATATTATGAGGAACTTACGGATTATCTTATCCCGGTGATCTCTCCCATGATGGCCACGGGAAAAGCGGTGAAAGCGGAAAATCCGGATGATTATACCGTCTTTATCAGTCCTTGTCTCAGCAAAAAATGTGAGCCGCTGACTTTCGGAAACGAAGGGGTAATTGATGCAGTGATTTCCATGGAAGAAATCAGCATACTGTTCCAGCAGATGGATCTCGACCCTGAAATGCTCAGTCCCTATGAGCCTGACGTCTCAGGTAGAGCATCGGGAAAGAAATATCCCCTTAAAGGCGGAATCAGTGAGGGGATTGAAGCGGCGCTGAACAAGAACGGCTATGACAGACTTCATGTTGAAGGCATCAGTCAGGTCAAGGAAGTTCTTGAGGAGCTGAAGAGCGGAATGCTTAAGCCTGCTTTTCTGGAGCTTAATGCCTGCCATGAGTCCTGTATCTCGGGTCCTTGTGTCCCGAAGAAAGCCATAAGCACCTTCCAGAGAAAGCAGCTGGTCAAGAGTCATGTCAAAGAAGGCTGGCAAGGTGAGACAGGAGAACTCTCCTATGAGGGGATCGATCTTTCCACAAGCTATGTTAAATGCCCCATAAAGAGAAATCAGTACTCAGAATAAGAGATTGTGATGACCCTTGCCCGCATGGGCAAGAGAAAGCCCAAGGATGAACTGGACTGCGGTGCCTGCGGCTATGACAGCTGCCGAGAAAAAGCGAGGGCAGTTCTGGATGGAATGTCGGATGTGGAGATGTGCATGCCGTTCATGAGAACAAGAGCCGAGCATATGAGCGACATCATCTTCTATAACTCACCCAATATGATCTTTGTGCTGGATGAGGATCTCTGTATTCTGCAGATCAATCCATCAGCCGAGATGACTTTCAACACCAAGGCAAGTGAGTTCAAGAATTTTCCGATCCAGATACTTCTTGATCACAGCGGCTTTGAGGAAGTCAGAAGGACAAGAATCAATGCGCTGAGCAGAAGAGTAGCATATAAAGAGTTCGGTCTTATTGTCATGCAGAGCATCATTTTCCTGCCTAAGGACAATCAGATCCTTGTCATCATGTCTGACATCACAGAGGAAGAAAACAGAAGAGACGAGCTGCAGCTGATGAAAGAAAATACCATAGCCATAACCAATAAGGTCATCGAAAAACAGATGAGAGTTGCCCATGAAATCGCAAGCCTTCTAGGAGAAACCACAGCTGAGACTAAGATTGCGCTCAATAAGCTGAAGGATCTTGTTCAGGAGGAAGGAAACTGATGGATTACTATATGGATGTTACACATCTTTCGATCAATAAATACGGTGAGGAGCTATGTGGAGACCATATAGAGATTGCGGAGAACGGAACAAGAAAGATCATGGTGCTGTCCGATGGCCTTGGCAGCGGAGTGAAAGCTAATATCCTGGCAACCCTTACTGCGAAGATTGCGGTGACCATGCTGAAGGAAGACGCAACACTTGAAGATACCATCGAAACCATAACGAGCACTCTTCCAGTGTGCTCGGTGAGAAAGCTCGCCTATTCCACCTTTACCATCATTATGGCGGATAACAGCGGAAAGATCAGTATTGTTGAATTCGACAACCCTTCCTATTTCTACTTCAGGGAAGGAAAGCTCAGCATGCCTCATAAAAAGAGAAGAGAGATCCATGGAAAGATCATCTATGAGTCAGAGATCAGTATGGTCCCAGGAGACTACCTGACGGTGATCAGTGATGGGGTTGTCCATGCAGGAGTAGGAAAACTTCTGAATTTCGGCTGGAAGTGGGAGAACATCAAAGAGTTTATCGAAGAGCTCTCCCTTAAGAGAGAATCAACGAATATTCTGGCTCATGAGGTTCTGGGATACACCAATGTGCTCTACGATCTAAAACCGGGGGACGATGCCAGTGTACTTTGCCTGTCCATGAAAGAGAAGAAGATCCTCAATCTCTTCACCGGTCCACCCATTCATCCGGAAGATGATGTGGTATTTGCAAGATCTTTTATGGATGCAGAAGGGATAAAGGTGATCTCAGGTGGTACCACGGCAAACATCATTTCAAGAGAACTCGATATTCCGTTATCCATCGATATGAGCTGCATCACTGCAAAGCTTCCACCTGTGGCTTTGATGGAAGGAGCGGATCTTGTCACCGAAGGCGTTCTTACTCTTGGTGAGGTGATCAGTATTCTTGAAGGATTAACTGGTGATGAATTAAGTGAAAATATCCTGAAGAGGCTTTATTCATCTGATGCTGCAGCAAGATTAAGCAGAATGCTTCTTAATGATGCCACAGAGATCAAGCTCTTTATGGGCACTGCTGTCAATCCTGCTCATCAGGAACCTGGATTTTCATACAACTATAACTATAAGGTCAATCAGATCAATAGATTAATGGAACTTCTTGAAAAGTATGGAAGGAAGGTCCATCTGTATACCATCTAGATCAGAAGCTGTGTCATATATAATCCTTCCGGATAATTCAGTCATAATATTCTAGAGGTATGGAAAAGACTGCCTATGATGGGATACAGGGAATAGTCCATTAATTCAGGAGAAGCGTATAATGGTGAAAGTTTCATAAGAAATACATTAATATGAAAGGGGACGAGGTGAGAAAATGAATCTGAAAGAAAGAGCAAAACAGCTGAAAACAGATATACCTGCAGTATTCTTATGCCTGAAAAGCAAAGACACCCCACTGGCAGCAAAACTTCTGGCTGCAATTACAATCGCATATGCTCTTTCTCCTATCGATCTGATTCCGGACTTTATACCGGTACTTGGTTATCTGGACGACATGATCATTCTCCCGGCTTTAATAACATTGACTGTTCGTCAGATTCCAGATGAGACCTTCATTCGTTTCAGGATTGAAGCCGAAGGAATGTGGGAAAACGGTAAACCTAAAAAGTGGTACTATGCTATTCCGATTGTGCTGATTTGGCTGTCTATAGTCTGGCTGTTTTTTAAATCCTTTTATATATAACCATTGTGGTTCTTCAATATATCCGTGATTTTCTGATTATCATTGGTGCGTATCCGTGTTTAATCAGTATTTATTCCTGATTGCAATAAATAAGTTCCTACATACCCCGTGGGTTAACAAAAGAAAAAACTGAAACTATAAATGAATGGAGAGGGAAATCATGAACTACACCATCAAGAAATTTGCCGGCATGCAGGGGCTGACGGTAGATACATTGCGTCAGTATGAAAAGAAAGGAATCATCAGACCTTTTCAGGATCAGGAAAATGGTTATCGCTATTATACCGATATGGATGTCAGGATTGTATCTACTTCACGATGGTTTTCCAGCTTAGGTTTTTCCTTATCCCAAGTCGCAGTTATTATGAAGAATCTGTCCAATGATGAGCTTCAGCATGCCTTTTCAAGCCGCATAGTCGAACAGAAACGCCAGATCGCCTTTGAACAGATAAAGCTAGAGAAGCTCATCACATTTCAAAGGTATTATGATCTTATTGAAAAAGGAGAACCCTTTTACGAGGAAGTAATGTTACCTGAGTTGATCTATCTTCCACATTCTTATAAGGATCAGCTGCTTCAGGATGAAGAAGTTCTTCCGTATGTACGAGCCTGGATGGAGCTTCTGCCTTTAACTTATTACACCAGAAGAATTCCGTATGCTGCTCTGAAGGGTGAAGAACCATTTTCCTATTATATGGCACTATGTACATCCATGGATAATTCAAAGCTTTGGCCGCTTCCTATACCTTCTTTTGCGAAATCATCTCCTAAGAGAAAATGCATCCATACGATTATACGTAAAAATCACGAAGAAATGATATCGATGAAGCATCTGGAAAAACCTCTTCAGTATCTCCAGGAAAAAGGTCTCATACTGACTGGAGATGTCATGACGATGTTTATCTCTTCCAGGGTTGAAAACGGTCAGAAGGTTAATTATCATTTTGCATATTTACCCATAGAATAAAGTGATTCCCCTGTTGACCTTGGTGTTGGACCAGGGTATACAATAAGTTTGTTAAATATCAAACTTATAAGGGGGATTAATTTATGTGGAAAAAGAAAATAGCTGCAGCACTTATGCTGGTACTCATGCTTGCAGGCAGCGGCTGTGGATCCAAAAATGAAACGGCTCCAGAGACACCGGCTCAAGGTGGGACAGAAAAGCTTTATAAGGCTGGAGAGTATACTGCAACAGGGGAAGGAAACTATGGAGAGATTCCGGTAACCGTAACTTTCAGTGAAACAGAAATACTTTCTATTGTGGTGGGTGATAATGAAGAAACTCCGGATATCGCAAAACCGGTTTTCGAGAAAATTCCTGATGAGATACTCACTGGACAGACTCTTCATGTGGATGTTGTTGCAGGTGCTACGAACTCCAGCAAAGGTCTCTTAGCTGCGATTGAAGCTTGCGTGGAAAAAGCTGGCGGAGATGTGGAGGCGTTAAAAAATAAAGTTGTTGAGGTTGGAGAAAAGGAAGCCATCGAAAAGACTGCTGATGTTGTAATCATCGGCGGTGGCGGTGCTGGAGCCGCAGCTGCAGCTTCAGCTGCAGAGAATGGTGCATCGGTCATTCTCGTAGAAAAAGGTTCATCCTTAGGTGGGAATACTGTTCGTGCAGGTGGTGCCTACAATGCTGTGGATGAGGAAAGACAGTCGGCAGTTGAAATGAATGATGCTTTAATCAATGATCTTAAATCCATTCTAGAAGTGGATGAAAACAAGTTTGGCGATTTCAAGGATACTGTCGTGACATTAAAGGAGCAGATCAGGAAGTATTTTGCTGAGGGAGATACCACCAAACTGTTCGACTCAGAAGAACTTCATATGTATCAGATCTACATAGGCGGAAAGCGTAAAGATAAAAATGGCGAAGAAATAACCAGCACATACACTTTAGCGAAGAAGCTTACAGGTCAAGCTCTGGATGCCCTTAACTGGCTTGTTTCAAAAGATAAGACGATAAAAATCAATGACGGAATCGGTACTGTTCTAGGTGCCATGTGGCCAAGAACTCATGGACTATCCACCAGTGTAGGGGTTGGATTCATCAATCCGCTGGCAGAAGATGCGAAGAAAAACGGAGCAGAGTTTATGCTGGAGACCAAGGCTGAAGAACTGATCATCGAAAATGGTCGTGTGGTTGGTGTAAAGGCTGTAAAGACAGATGGAACAAAGGTTACACTACATGC